>NOLC01000142.1 GCA_002256595.1 Methanosaeta sp. NSP1
CCATCCTCTCGATGCCGTCGTCCCTAACCGTTCCCAGGAAGCTCACCACCGCCCCGGCCTCTCTGCTCCTGGCCCGCTGCACCATCCGCTCCAGGGAGATCTCCTCCTCTGTGATCTCAATCATGGGCTCCTAGCCCCCGGCCAGCGGAGGGAACACAGCCAGCTCATCTCCCTCCGCCAGAATCCGGGACAGGTCCTGCTCCGGATCAATCCTCTTGCGGTTGACCATGAGCAAAACATAATCGCGCAAAGCACCGGAGGGCTCAAAGGCCGCCTCCTTGAACCTGGGGCTGGTGGCAGCCAGAGCCTCCAGCAGCTCCTTGACGCTGGCTGAGCCCGGCAGATCCACCTCTTTCTCCTTTCCCAGAATCTCCCGAAAGGTCGCAAAGGCCAGTACCTTAATTCGCATCTTCCATACCCGCTCCTAATTTCTGTACATCTCAGAGAAGCTCATTGGAGCCGCTTTGGCCTCGGCCTTGTCCCTCACGCCACCCTTGAGAGACTTCTTGATCTTCTTCTCCTCATTCTCCCTGAGCCGTGCTATCTCCTCCTCCGAGTCGATCCCCATGACGAAGGTGCCGTGGCAGGGCTTGACATAGGTGAAGAGCATCTCACCTCCCCTGACACCCATGGCCACAGGAGGCACGCCTATGATGTAATAGTCCTTGAAGATCTTGTAGCCCGGATCGACATAATAGACCTCTTCCGAGTTCTTCTCTATATATTCGCGTGCCTCCTTGAATGAGGTTCTCTCCAGGTACAGCTTGTACTTCATCTGCTCGATGCAGCTCATAGCGCCACCTTATCTATCTTGACCTTGAGGGGAGCGGGATTATGGGCTGCAACAGCCACGATCTTCTCTGCCGGATAGTCTATGCTCTCCCCCAAAGCCTCGGCATTCTTGCCGAAGACCACAGCGAAAAGCCTGGCCTTGGAGATGGCGGAAAAGGTCGCCCCGTAGGTCATGCCTGCATCGCTATGCATAAAAGCAAAACAGATATCGAAGTCGATCTTCTTCTCCACCACGTCGGCAATCAGCCGGTCCAAATCGACCATCTTCTGCACATAATAGCTTTCCGGATCAGCCACCTTGAGCAGCTTGACCGCAGCATTGGTCCCGGCCACAGTCACATCCCAGCCAGCCTTCTTCAGCTTATGGGTGAGATAGATCACCATGCTCATCTGCACCGGCACTTCCGGGCAGCCCATCACCAGCAGTGCACTCTTACCTTCGCTCATATGTCACATCCCTTGGCCATGATCATATTTTATGATTATTGCTATTAATATCCCGCATTCGAGATTGCCGTCGATTTCCTCTCTCCGGCAAGCATTTACATCTCTCAGCTATCTCTGACCGATCTGTGTAAACCCGACCGCCTTAGCTGACACATCCGAGCACTCCCGGCAGGATGCATTGGGCTCATATGCCATCTCCTCCAGGCGAGAGTCCAGGCCATCCCAGAGCAGCAAACGGTTCTCCAGAAGTCTGCCCTTCCCAGTGACGTACTTCACCGCCTCAGTCACCTCAATGGAGCCTATGACCCCGCAGGTGCTGCCCAGAGCCGGGAATGTGGCCGGAGGAGGGGCGCGGGGAAAGAGGCAGGAGAGGCAGGCGGTCCTTCCGGGAATGATGGTAGTGGCCTGGCCCTGATAGCCGCTGATGGCCCCGTGAAAGAGCGGCCTTCCGCTCTCTAAGGCGGCCCGGTTGAGCAGATATCTCATGGGGAAGTTGTCCATTCCGTCCATGATCAGATCGCAGCCCTGCAATAGCTCTTTGATATTGTCCTGGGAGATCCTCTCCACCACCGCCTCCACCTCTATCTCGGGATTGATGCCGCTCAGGGCATCATATGCCGAGAGGGCTTTGGCCCGTCCCAGATCGACCTGGGCATGCAGAATCTGGCGGTTGAGATTGGAGAGGTCTACTGCATCGCAGTCGACTATGCGAATCCGGCCGAAGCCGGCCGCAGCCATATAAAAGGCTATGGCTGAGCCGAGCCCTCCCGCTCCGGCTATGAAGACGCTCGACCTCTTCAGCTTCTCCTGGCCCTCCTCGCCGAAGAGGAGGGTCTGGCGGGCGTATCTCCTTGTCTCTTCTTCGCTCAGCATTGCTTTATCACCAGGGAGAATTGTCTACTTTTATCCGCCGTGCACAAAGCGCACGATCTTCAGCTCATCACAGAGCCACGATGACCTCCTCGGGATTGATGTCCAGCATCCTCAATATCTCCTCTATGCTCGCTCCTTCCTGGGCCATCTCCTTTCTGCTGCCATCGGGCAAAGATATCATCATTTCATTCTCCTCTGCAGGGCATTCTGGCTTGGGTGATGCATCCGACCAGAGCGGGAAAGCAGCTTTTGCCTGCGTCTGCCATATTGGGGCAGTTCTGATGCAAAACACTTCTGGTCCATTCACAATTGTGAACCAGGTATTAAAGGTGTTGGATATTCCAGCAGGAGGCAAAATTAGAAAAATATATAAATATTGAAGCATTAGTACAGAGCATGATGCAAGAGAGCGTTTATCCCTTTATTGAGTTGGTCGGATCGTCTCCTACAAGCTGGGAAGAGGCGGCTGCAAATGCAATCAAAGCAACATGCAAATCGGTCTGGTGCCTCAGAATCGCCGAAGTCAAGGAGCTGGACGTCAAAATGGATGATCAGGGAAAGATAATCGCTTACAGGGCAAGATTAAAAGTCTCATTCAAGCAAGATGACTGGAAGTCGGAACTGGGCTGGAAGGCGTGTAAGGAGTAGATTACATGCACTACAACATCTGCATCATAGAGTAGCTCTGGCAAAAACCGTGCGCTTTCCATAGCTTCTCATCTCTCCCAGGATGGCCGCTTCATCGAAGGAGGCACCAGGCTGATGCTGCCGGCAATAGGGGCGGATTCCAGCTTCGATGGGCTGGCAAATATTTAGCAATAAATGCAGTTTTAAATGATCTTGCATTGAGACCTGCGATGACCGTCTGCTTCAATAATCATGCCCGGGCCA
>NOLC01000203.1 GCA_002256595.1 Methanosaeta sp. NSP1
CACTTCCCTCCTCCAAAATTCGCTAAGATCCCCGCATCCCCATTCGCGACAGTCACATTCCCTTCGAACAGATCACCCTTTCCTTCCAGCCTGCCCCACTCTTTCCCGCTCACCACCGCCACCTCCGCCGCGCCCGGCACCTTGACCCGGAAATGGTAGCTCTCCCCGGCCTTGAGGCTGCCTTCCATGGGGCTATAAAGATACGCCCCCACCTCGCCGAACCTGCCGAAGGTCAGGGGAAAGCCATTCTCCGCTCCGGATGAGGCATTGATGTTGTATTGCATTACTGATTTGTAAACACCGGGATCGTCCCTCTTCTTGGCATAAACCCGGAGAGCATAGTTTCCTGCCTCTGGAAATCTGGCCCGGATCTCATACCTCATCCCTTCCCTCTGGTAGAGCATACGACCATCGAAAACCTCTTTCCCTGACTCCAACCCGGCCATCATCACCACATCCTCCGGAGCATAAACTGAGAGGTTAACCTCTTCCCCTGAGGCAATGCTCCCATTCCGCTCCATTACTCCCAGGCCCAGGTTGAAGAAGTCCGACTCCACATAGACCAGATCCTCAAACTCGGCCTTTGATAGAGGCTCTGGCAGAAGCTGCCAGCGCTCCTGCTCCGGGAGATGGTCGAATATGAATTCGTCTGACGAGGTCATAAAATAGTGATCATCGAACCAGCGATGGTATTTTCCATCTCTGCCCAGGTATCCCGCCCCCCAGGTGGGGTCCATAAGATACCAGGATCCATTTATTTTGACCGCATTCCAGGCGTGATTGTAGGGGCCGGAGAACCTCTGCCCCGGACGGTAGCTGTATCCCTTGCCGTAGCCGCGTATCTCGACCGTCTCCAGCCCCGCCTCCCCGGCCAAGGCGGAGAAAAGATCGGAATAGCCGGAGCAGACTGAGCTTCGGCTCTTCAGGACATCGGTGGAGTTGGTCGAGCCGAGTCTTCCCGTGAAATACGATCCCAGATCATAATCTATGTTCTCGCATATCCAGCGGAATATGGCCCTGGCCTTCTCCCGGTCGTTTGCCGCCGGTTCGATCAAGTAGGCGGCAAGGCTCGACACAGACATCTCAGCCGAGGCTGGCGCCGCCAGGGCATGGGCATCGATCTCATCATAGCTGTAATTTTGGAGGGCATCATAATCCTCCAGAGCAGTCGCATCATACTCGGATAGATTCTCTTCTGCATCTGCGGGCAGAAGAGAGAGAAAAAGGATGAAAAGACTAAAGAGAATTATCGCTTTCATCCATCATGTCGTGCCCCAGCGGCCACTTTTTCAGGGCCATCTCATGAGGCGGATAGAGATGGCTGCAGTGGGTGAGCAGCAGCCTCCTGGCTCCCAGCCTCTCCCCCAGCAGCATAGCCTCGTCCGCAGTCATGTGCTTGCTGATGGTGTAGCCGGGCGGGGTGATGGCATCGGCCAGCATCAGGTCGGCTCCTTTCATCAGCTCCAGGCTTTTCTCGGGTATATCCATCTTGGTGTCGCTGGTTATGACAACCACCTTCTTGCCGTCGTCAATTCGCACCCCCACCGTCTCCAATGGCGGATGATTGACCGGAAAGAGGGTGAACTGCATTCCCGCGATCTCAAAGGGCTGATAGGCAGCCACATCATGCCGGACCGGGGAGAGGAAGTAGAGATAGCGAAGCCGGCATAATGATCATAATGGGCGTGGGTCCAGATCACCCCGTCCACGCTGGATAGATCCTTTTTCAGGAGCTGCCAGCGCAGGTCGGGGCTGCTGTCCACTAAAACTCTGCCGTCCTCCTCATCCGACTCTATCAGGACTGAGAACCTCATCCTCCTGCTGCGCCCTCCCCGCAGGGCATCCATGCAGGCCGGGCACTTGCATCCGATCTTGGGAGTGCCTATGGCGTCTCCCGTCCCCAGAAGAGTGACCTTCATCTGATCCAATCCCCAGGATCAATTGAGAACTGCCCAGCCATTTCAGTCATGCCTTTATTCATGCGGCCACACTTCTCTTATAATCGGAGATCCTGCGCCGGAACTCCCCCACCGACCTCTCCAGATCCTGCTGGTGAAGCTTCCTGCGATCCTCCAGAAGGGCATTGAGCACCGCCTCACGAATCACAAGGCGCAGATCAGATCCTGAGTAGCCCTCGGTCATCTCCGCCAGCTTCGCCGTATCCGCCTGGACATCGATGGGCGAGAGTACCTTATCCAGTATCATCCGCCTCATGGCCATATCCGGCAGGGGGAAGGTCAACACCTTATCAAACCTCCTCCAGGCGGCATAGTCCAGAAGCTGGGGATGATTGGTTGCCGCCAGGAGCAGGACTCCATGCTCCACCAGGCTGATCTCGTCTATGGCCTTGAGCAGGGAGTTGACCGCCCTCTTCATGGCTCCATGCTCATCGGAAGTCCTGGTCTTGGCCACAAAGTCGAATTCGTCTATGAGCAGGATGCAGGGGGCCAGCCTCTTGGCCAGCTCAAAGACCTTGTCTATGTTCTTGGAGGTCTCGCCCAGGTACTGGCTGGTGATCATGGAGAGGCGCACCTCCACGATTGGAAGGGAGAACCACTTGGAGAGAGCCCGGGCGGTGGAGGTCTTGCCTGTGCCCGGAGGGCCGACGAAGAGCAGCTTGCCTATCTCATAAAGGCCGATCTCCTCCAGGTACTTGCGGTTCTTGAGGGCTTTTCCCATCTTCTCTATCTCCGCTTTTTGCTCCTCATTGAGGATCAGTCCAGCAATGCTGTCTCTCACATCCTCCGGGGCCTTGATGTAGGCCAGCTTGAGAAGCTCATCCGCCTCTTTTTCATCCTTGCATAGCTCTTTAATCCGGGCATCGATCCACTCCCTGTCTGCTGAGAGGGGCTTGTTGTCTTCCCTGGCCTGGGCATAGCTGACATTGAGAGAGTCATAGCTTTCGAAAAAGTAAGCCAGAGTGGGATTGGATCTGATCCGGTCCAGGTCCTTTTGGTTGGCAAACCACTTTGCAGCCACATCGAATACGGTAAGCCGGAGCTGGGAGCCGAACTCCTCGAAGGCCACGAAGGTGAGATCCTTTATAACCGATTTGACATTGCCGATTCCATATATCTTCTCCACATCGGTGCTGCTTACATAGATAGGCCTTTTTACGCTCCTGGTTTCGGCATCGAAGTAATGCTTGCGAATTTTGGGTGGCAGGTCGTCCTCGGTCAGATTCTCTTTGCGGTTATATATGTCTGCAGTCAATAGTAGCTCAGCAACCTCGATAGCAGCCTGCTTCTCCAAGTCATTCTCTGCGCCCATCTTTAAAGCTCCGTGGAATTGAACTAAAGTAGTGCCTTATAAAAAGAGATAAACCTTTCCGTATCCTCGGGCCCAGACGCAGGGGGCAAAAAGGCTGGCAATCAGATAATCTTGCCCTTCAGGATAGACGTGGTAGACGGCAGACCATTTCATGGCTTTCTTCTGAGAACCTCCAACCCACCCGCTCTTACCAGATAAAGCTCGTCCAGGTTCTCGAATATGCCGTGCTCTACAAGGCCCGGAATCATGCTCATCCTTGCCACCAGGGCGGCAGGCT
>NOLC01000040.1 GCA_002256595.1 Methanosaeta sp. NSP1
CTGCGATTGATCTTCCTGCAACTAATAATTGATCATAAAGACGATTTTGCTCTGAATTAAACTAAATAATAGAGTAATGATCATTAAGTCATTAATCAAAAATATAATCATTTATAAGGCGCATAAAGATTATATCTTGAATCAAAGAATGGTTTGCGCAGTCGTTATGGCCATAATAGACTTAAAGCAGGTCTAAATGCATAAAGATAAATGTAAAACCTGTCAGAATATCACTAAAATCCTCTAAAACATAAGGCGATTCTAAATGTCTCAAGAAAAATCGGATAAATCTGTTTCAACCCAGAATAGCGTTCTGTACCATCCTCCCAAGGATCTTGCCGAAAACTCCAATGTCATGCAGTGGATGAAGAAGAAGGGCTTCAAGACCGAGGCGCAGATGCGCGCCTGGACCGCCCAGAACTACGTAGCCTTCTGGGATGAGATGGCCCGAACCTACGCAGACTGGTTTGAGCCCTACACCCAAGCTCTGCAGTGGAAGGCCCCCTTCGCCAAGTGGTTCATGGGAGGCAAGATCAATGCCGCCTACAATGCCGTGGACAGGCATGCCCAGTCCTGGAGGCGCAACAAGCTGGCTTACATCTTTGTGGGCGAGCCGGTGGGAGATGTGCGCAAGATCACTTACTTTGAGCTCGAGCGCGAGGTCAACAGATTTGCCAATGCTCTCAAGAGCATGGGCATTAAGAAGGGCGACCGGGTGGGCATCTATCTGCCCATGATACCTGAGCTTCCCATAGCCATGCTGGCCTGCGCCAAGATCGGGGCCATACATGTGGTGGTATTCTCCGGCTTTTCCGCCGGAGCTGTGCGCGATCGCCTGGAGGACAGCGAGCCCCGGCTGCTCGTCACCTGCGACGGCTCCTACCGCCGGGGCAAGCCCATCGCCACCAAGCCCCAGGCCGACGAGGCCATAGATGGCCTGGCATGCATCGAAAAGGTGGTTGTGGTGAAGCGCAACGGCCAGGAGACGGCCATGAAGGAGGGCCGCGATGTCTGGTGGGACGAATTCCTCGCCGGCCAGTCCGGCAAATGCGAGGCTCTGCAAATGGACTCCGCCGATCCTCTATTCATCCTCTACACCGCCGGAGCGGCAGGCAAGCCGAAGGGCATTGTGCACACCCATGCCGGCATTTCCGTCGGACCAGCTTATACCACCTCCTGGGTCTTCGACATCAAGGACACCGATGTTTACTGGTCCACTGCTGACATCGGATGGATCACCGGCCACTCCTACATCGCCTACGGGCCGCTCTGTCTGGGGGCCACCAGCATCATGTACGAGGGCTCGCCGGACTATCCCGACTTTGGCCGATGGTTCCAGATCATTGAGGAGTACGGGGTCTCGGTGATCTACACCGCTCCCACCGCCATCAGGATGTTCATGAATGAGGGTCCATCCTGGCCTCAGAAGTACGACCTCTCCACAGTCAGGCTGATGGGCTCGGTGGGCGAGGCCATGAATCCCGATGCCTTCATCTGGTGGAGGAGATATGTGGGCGGCGGATTTGCGCCCATCATGGACACCTGGTTCCAGAGCGAAACCGGCTCCCAGGTCATCGCCCCTCTGCCCATTACTCCACTCAAGCCCGGCTCGCCCAGTTTTCCATTGCCCGGCTACAATGTGCAGGTGGTGGACGACAACGGCGTGGCGGTGCAGGCTGGCGGCACGGGCAATATAGTCATGACCGAGCCCTGGCCCTCCATGCTCCGGGAGGTCTATAAGGATCCGGCGAGGTATAACGAGACCTACTGGTCCGCCTTCCCCGGCAGGTACTTCTCGGGAGACAAGGCCCGGGTAGACGGTGACGGCTACATCTGGGCTCTGGGAAGGGGAGACGATGTGCTCAAGGTGGCCGGCCACAGGATATCCAATGCCGAGGTCGAGGCATCGGCTGAAAAGCACCCGGCAGTAGCCAGCGCCGCAGTGGTGGGCAAGCCGGATAAGGTCAAGGGCGAGAGCATTGTCGTATTCGCAGTATTGAAGCCAGGCGTGGCAGGAGATGCGGCACTGCAAAAGGATATCAAGAACTTCGTGAGAAAAACCCTGGGCCCCATCGCCATTCCCTCCGATGTCATCTTCGTCTCCGAGATACCTGTGGACAAGGCCGGAAAGCCGCTAAGGCAAGGAATTCCTCTCATTGCTTGATGAGAGGATCTATTAAATTTTTGAAAGATAGATCGCAGCCAGATCAATGGTTTCTCATGATTTCTGAATTATCCGTTTTTATATTCAAAATATAGCCCCTGCGATCATGAGGATCGGGCAAAGCCTCAACCAAACCCTCTTCCCTGGCACACTTCACTGTCCTATATAGCTCGTCTTTGCTCAATCCCATATAGGCTTTGACCGATGATAAGGTCAGGGAGCCCCCATAATCGATGAGAAGCAGCAGCATTGAGTCTACACGTCTCCTGACTTCTTTTCCCTGTCTATTTTTCTTGCTTTCCAGGGAGATTATGCGCTGCCTGTTTTTTAGTACCTCTTCCTTGAGCAAAAGGATCTCGAGCTTAAGCTCGCCGATTTCTTCCCGGATTTTTTGTGAGATCGCATCCCGCAAAACATCAGAGGCACCTGGCAAATTGACCTCGCAGGCATCCGATCTGAAATCAATAGCATCTTCGCCGGATAAATCTCTAAACACCAGAGCATCCCCCAGGATACGGTACCGAGGAGACTGAAATGGGGCTATGAACAGATAAATCTTTCCATATTTTCTTCTAATGTTTTTCGGACGGCCTGCCTATCTCCTCCCGCAGTTGGCAGGCCTTGCACCTCTCCCCCACGCATGGCTCGCCGCATTGCCGGCATAATGCCAGATCCATCTGAGCCCACTGGCCCTGCTCTTCCTCGGCCAGCCTCTCAAATCCCTTTACCGTGGAGAGCTTGGTGCCGGGAAACTGGCTCTCCAGGGCGTTGATCATATCCCGCACCTCCGCCCGCAGAGAGAGTCCGGCATAGGGACACTCCCGGGACTGGAAGAATATCCCACTGAGCATGCAATAAAGGGCGATCTCTTTCTCCGGCATGCTCCGCAGCGGCTTGATGCGGGGCACCAGACCCCTCTGCACCCGCCGGGGCCGCAGGCGCATCAGCCGCTCAAAGTCGCCTTTGAGGTAGTTCATCATCACCGTCTGGGCCTCGTCATCCAGGTTGTGGCCGGTGGCGATTTTATCAGCGCCCAGAGATCTGGCCGCCCGGTTGAGAGCATGCTTGCGAAATACGCCGCAGTAGGTGCAGGGAGCGACTTTCCTTCCCACCACCATCCGGTCCAGGCAGCAGCCGTATTCCTCCTGGAAGGAGACGATATGCTGCTCCACCCCAATCTGCCGGGCTATGGCCTTTGCAGCCTGGATGGTGTCGTCCCTGTAGCCGGCTATGCCCTCGTCCACGGTGATCGCCACCAGCTCCACCTCCCTGCCGGAGAGGATGCGGTGCAGGCAGAAGAGAAGAGCAGTGCTGTCCTTGCCTCCGCTCAGGGCCACAGCGATCCTCTCCTTTTCGGCTATCATGCCTCCAGAGAGAATGGTCCCTTGCACCTTGGCCTCAAAATAGTGGATGAAATGCTGCTGGCAGAGGCGAGTGCCATCATGCTTTAGATGGATAACTGCCGGACGGTTGCAGATTGTGCACAACACATTCTCACCTGAAAGGATCTCAATCTGCCAGCCTGTGGCTGTGACAGTAGACTGTCATCCTCTTTCCCCTCAGAAAGCCGATGATGCACAGGCCCGTCCTCTGGGCAATGGATATGGCCAGGCTGGTGGTGGCTCCCCGGGATACGACCAGGGGAATGCCGGCTAGAGAGCATTTGAGAGCCATGTCCGAGGAGACCCGTCCGGTGCAGGCGACGTAGCTATGGCCAAAATCGAAGCTTTGCCTCTGCATAAGGGCAGAGCCGATGGCTTTGTCCAGGGCATTGTGCCTGCCGATGTCCTCGATGATTATGGGCTTCCCATCCCCGAACAGGCCCACACAGTGCACTCCTCCGGTGGCAATGTGTAGCTGGGACAGAGATATGGCATTCATGGCCTCTCTGGCCTGATCGATATCGATCTTGAGATCCGAATCCATCCGGGGGAGCTTGGACTGGTTTAGAAATGAGGCTATGCCCCCGCAGCCGCTCACAATGGGCCGGCGGGGAACTATGGCCCGCAGGGGATGGGTGACAATGGCCCTGGCCACATCGCCCTCGATCTCCAAAGACTCCATCTCCTGTATTGAGGATATGATCCGCTCAGAATAAAGGTGGCCGGTGAGAAACTCTGCCCTGAGGTCAGGGCTGATCATGGCCGTGGCGAAGTGGCGGCCGTTGATGAATATAGAGAGGGGCACCTCCTCTGTCACCGGGCAGATGCTGTCCTGGCGGCTTTCGCCGTCCAGCTTTATGCATTCATAATCATCCATCATCTCTTGATGCCCCTCTCTTAGCCGATATTTTATCTTCTTCTCCTCTCAGGCCATCCTGGCTATCTGCTCCACTGTAGCCAGAAGCTTGTCTATTTCCGCCTCGGTGTTGTAGAGATATATTGAGGCCCGGACAGTGCCGTATTTCAGGCCCAGATGCTTCATCAGGGGAATGCAGCAGTGATGGCCGGACCGAACGCATATTCCTGCCGCCCGGTCCAGCATCATTGCCACCTCATGGGGCAGCAGGCCATCCACGGCAAAGGAGACCACGCCGCTATGCCTGCTCTGAGATAAGCCGGGGCCGTAAACCACAACGCCCTTTATTCCCTGCAGGCCCTCTATCAGCCGGGAGGCCTGCCTCTGCTCATGGCTGTAGACCTCGTCCATTCCCACTTCTCCCAGGTAATCCAGGGCCCGGCCCAGGCCGATGCCGGCGGATATGTCCGGGGTGCCGGCCTCGTAGCCCTCATATCCCTTTTTGGCTACATAGCCATCCACATCGGCGTCCTCCACCATGCCCCCTCCGGCCAGCAGAGGCTCGATTCCTTCTTCCTTTCTCATCCAGAGGACTCCGGCGCCCATGGGAGCGAGCATCTTGTGTCCGGAGAAGCAGAGAAAGTCGCAATGCAGATCCGCAACGTCCAAAGGCATATGGGGCACTGACTGGGCTCCATCCACCAGCAGTGCCGCCCCGCGATCCCGGCAGATCTCTGCTATCTCCTTGACCGGGAGGACTGTTCCCAGTGCATTGGAGACCTGGCTGACCGCCACCAGCCGGGTACCCTTCTTTATGGCCCTGTCCAGATGGGAAGGGTCCAGCTGGCCGGCCCTGTCCGGCTTTACGATTTCCAGATCAGCGCCAAGCTGCTTCTGCCTGATCCAGGGCAGGAGGTTGGAGTGGTGCTCCATAAGGGTGGTTACAATCCTGTCGCCCTTCTTCCAGTCCAGCCCCCGTGCGATGATGTTGATAGACTCGGTGGCATTCCTGGTGAATACGGTCAGGCCTTCACCTCCCCCGCCTATGAAATCGGCTGTCTTGCGGTGGGCGTCACGGTAGCGCTGGTCAGCGATCTGGGCGGTACGGTAGACCCCTCGCCCCACATTGGCCTTGTATTCTCTATAGTATTCCAGCACCGCCTGCAACACCGGCTCCGGGGTCAGGCTGGTAGATGCGCTGTCCAGGTAGATGACATCTCTCAGAATGGGGAAATCTTTTCTTAATCTCTCGACGTCCATAAGACCTCGTCCATGCTTCCGCTGCGATAGCCCTGCAGGTCCAGGGAGATATATTGGAAGCCCAGGGCTTGGAGCTTGCAGGCTATCTCCTCTCCACTCTCCAGGGCCTTTTTCATATCCTGCTTTTCCAGTTCAATTCTGGCCCCCCGGCCATCAGCCCTCACTCTCAGCTGCCCGAATCCGAGGCTCTTCAGGAGATCCTCCGCCGCCTCCACCATCCTGAGTATCTCCTCCGTTATGGGCTGGCCGTAGGGAATCCTGCTGGCAAGGCAGGCCGAGGAGGGCTTGTTCCAGACCGGCAGGCCCAGCTCGCGGGCGGCAGCCCGAATATCCTCCTTGCCCATCCCGGCTTCAAGCAAGGGATGCCAGATGCCCTCCTCATGGCAGGCGGCAGTTCCCGGCCGCCATTGCTGGCAGTCGTCCCGGTTGAGTCCATCGGCAATAGAGCCAATGCCCTCTTCAGCGGCAATGCTCTTTAAGAGGGCGATGGAACTCTTTTTGCAGATGTAGCAGCGCCGGGGAGTGTTATCCTGGAAGGGCTCCTGATGCAGGATATTGAATTTTGCGACGCGAAAATTCAGGCCCATCTGCCCGGCCAGAGCTGCAGCCTGTTGCAGCTCACCTCGGGGCAGGGTCTCGCTGTCAAGTATGACTGCCAGTGCGTTGTCTCCCAGAGCATCCCGGGCCAGAGCAGCCAGAAGGCTGCTGTCCACTCCACCGGAGTAGGCCACCATGAGCCGGCCCTTCTCTCTGATCCGCTCCTTCAGCTTTGCCAGCCTATCTTCCTGATTCATCCTGAAAGGCCCTTGCATTTGGTGGAGATGCAGGCGTTGCTGTCGTCCTGCAGCATGCGGCAGATGGCGCAGATCCTCTTGACCAGATCCTCCCCTTTGACCTGCCCTGAAATCAGATCGTCAGCCAGAATACCTATGGCCTGGCGTATGTCCTCACGAAATTCTATATTGTAGCCTCTCTTCTTGGAGAGGTATTGAGATACGGCGGGGGGAGTGATGCCCAGCATCCTGGAGACCTCTTTTTGAGATATCCCTCTCTTGATCAGCTCCTCAGCAGTGGCCGCCCTGATGCTGGGCAGCACATCCCATACGATTTCCTCACATGGAGACTTCATAGGCATGAAAACCTCTGATTGGAAGCCATTCTCCAACTGATCATATGAATACATTCCCCAGATCAGCCGCCTATCCAACTTCTTTATGGCGGCATAGAGATGCTTTCGCCAGGAACTGCAATCCCTTATCTGTAATCCTTTATCTGCAATTGTATCCGGGTCAGAAAAAAGAAAAAGCAGCATTTGTTTTCCCTGCATCTCTTTCCGCCTGGGGAAGGAAAGATTTTATACCTAGAGACTATAATACATCTAAAATAGCTTATAACCTATTATTTTACGAGGGGGTAGAGGATGCTTGATATAGGTTCTTTGGAGAACAGAGGTAGCTGTAGAATCAGATTTGGCAATTTTAAATCAATCCCCTTATCCGGTTCATCAAGCCGGTGCCCGTTGTTTTCAATGGGAATGGATAATATTTTCCTTCGCCTGACAGGGAGGGCCAGGTCAATATGAACCATGAACTGGGCATTCCTTCCCTCAGCCTTCTGGCCCGGGCCCTCAGCCGGCCCAACGGTTGCGATCCCCAGCAACTCAAGAGCATCTCCCTTCAGGCTTCTGGCCCCTTCTCCTCCTTTATAAGTGCCCTGCTCTCAACGGACGAGAATCAGGCGCAAAACAAGCTGGCCGAAATGGCCGGTATTCTCGCTTCCTCCGGCAGCTCCAGAGATTGGCTTGATCTGGGCCAGGTGGCCTGTGCCCTCTACTTCCGCCGGGCTGCCGAGGAGTATTTTATGAAGAGCTCCGATCTGGCCCGGGAACGGGGAGAGTGGCTGATAGAGTCTTCGGCCTGTCTGGCCCTGGGCAACCTCTATAGCCAGGATGAGGACTGGGAACGGGCGGTCCAGTTCTACAAGAAAGCTCTCTCTAGAAGCGAGGCAGCTGGTGCCGGGCAGGGGGCGGCTCATATCCAGGAGATCCTGGTCAATATGGGCCGGGCCTGCCACCGGCAGGGCGACTTCACTGCTGCCCGGGATTGCTACTCCAAAGCCATCCATCTCCTGAATGAAAATGACCTGGCAGGCCAGAACTGGACCAGGCGCAGCTTTTCTACGAGAAGAGCCGCTCCCTTTGCCAGAAGATTGGGGACCGCAAGGGCATGGCATCATCCCTGGCGGCTCTGGCATCCATCCATCAGATGCGTGGGGAGGCGGGACGGGTGGAGAGCTGTCTGGAGCAGGCGCGCCTGACACTGGAGGAGGCGGGAGAGAAGGGACAAGCCGCCGGGATGCTCATCCAGTTGGCAGACTTCTTCTTCCAGGAGGGGCGGACCGTTGAAGCCGCCGATAGATATGAGAAGGGGCTTGCTGCTTTGGAGGAATGCGATCTCTCCCTTGCCGCCCGCGCTTCTGGCCGCCTGGGACAGTGCTGGCTGGAGCTGGGAGAGCAGGCCAAGGCTTCAGCCTGCCTCTCCCGGGCCATACAGCTCTCGCAGGAGCTGGGTGACCTGGAGGGAGAAGCCGATCTTCTGGCGCTCTATGCGCCAAGCCTGCGGGATCAGGGCCGGCTGGAGGATGCCAGGGTTTGCCTCAGCCGCTCTCTGGACCTGTGGGAGGGAGAGGGCAATTCTGCGGCAGCAGCCTCTGCCTGTAGCTCTCTGGGCTTGATCGATATCGATCTGGGCGGCTATGCCCGGGCGGCAGAGCACTTTCAAAGGGCAGCGGATCTATTCCGGGAAGAGGGTAAGAGCCAGCAGGAGGCCGAGGCCATGGCCAATCTGGCCAGCTCATACCATCTGCAGGGCCATCTGGAGCAGGCTTTGGATTGCTATGGCCGCTCCCTGGAGATATCCCAGGAGATCGGCTACATGCAGGGATGCTCCCAGACCCTGGCCAATATGGGTCTGATCTACCAGAGCCGGGGCGATCTGTCTCTGGCTGAGGATCACCTCAAGAGAAGCCTGGAGGCCAGAGACGAGTCCGATCAGGCCGGATCGGCGGGAGTCAGGCTTTCCTTGGGCATAACCGCCCAGCTTCAGGGCGATTGGGATGCCTCCCAGGAGTATTTTGAGCAGGCGGCAAGGGCCTATGAGGATCTGGGAGACCGGGGCGGCTATTGCCTGGCCCAGAACAATCTGGGCAATCTTTTCTGCGATAGGGGAGACCGCCGCAAGGCAATTTTATGCTACAATAAGAGCCTTGATGCCCGGCAGGGGCAGACGGACCGGCTGGGAGCTGCCACCACCCTGGCCAACCTGGCCGCATGCTATCTCCAGGAGAGGGATCTCAACCAGGCGGAGAGGGTCTACCGGGAGAGCCTGGCCATTTTCGAGGCGGAGGCGAACCGCCAGGGCCAGGCAAGGGTATTGCTGGGCCTGGCCGGCCTGGCCGCGGAGCAGGGAGATCTCAATGGTGCCAGGCAGAGTTTCCGGGAATGCTTGAGCATTGGTCTGGAGCTGGGGGATGCCTCGGCCATAACCGCATCCCTGTACGGCCTGGTCAATGTCTGCCTTCGCTCCGGAGGCTGGCGGGAGGCGGAGGAGATCTATGGACAGGTGCTGGATAAGCTGCGCCTGTCGGGAGACGATTCCACCCTGGCCGCAGTGCTCTGCTCCTGGGGCGACCTCAAGGCCGACCTGGGCGAATGGGAGGCGGCGGTGGCATATTATCAGGAGAGCCTGGTCCTTCTGGATCGTCTGGGCGACTTCTATTCCACGGCCGTGGCCAGAAATAACCTGGCCAACATCAGCTACCGGCGAGGAGACTGGACGGCAGCTTTAGACAACTATGCCGCCAGCCTGGAGGGATTTGAGAAGGCAGGGGATGAAAGGAGCCTGGCATCGGTTTTGAGCAATTCCGCTGCTCTCCATATCAAGAAAGGTGAGTGGTCGCGGGCCCTGCAGTGCTATCAGGAGAGCCTGGCCCTCTTTGAAAGGCTTGAGGATCTGGCCGGGGCGGCTCAGAGCAGTTGTCCAGGGCTCTGGAGAAGTACCGCAGCATCGGCGACCGGGAGGCTGCGGCGGAGATGCAGGCCAATATCGACCTGCTGGCAAAAGGGGGCAGCGAGGAATCTCCCAACCTGGAGGAGTGCCTCTCCCAGATACAGAGCCTTAAAGAGGCTGGAGATCTATCCGGCCAGGCAGAGGTGCTCAGCCTGGTGGCGGGATACCATGCCGATCGAGGCCGGTGGGATGAGGGCCTCTCCTGCTACCAGGAGAGCCTGGAGCTCTTCGCTGCTGTGGGCGAGAGCTTCAACCGGGCCTCGGTCCTCTTCAATATGGCTCTGGTCTATAAGGACCGGGGGGATCTGGCCAGGGCGGCGGCCCTGCTCAAAGAAGCCAAGTCCGTATTTCAGGAGATGGATGCAGTTCCCTGCCTGGCCCAGGTCGATCTCTCCCTGGGCTCGGTGCTGGCTTTGCAGGGCCGGGCAGATGAAGCAAACGGCCATTTCGAGCAGGCCATAGAGCGCCAGGAGGCTCTGGAGGCCCTGCCGGACCTATGTGAATCCTACTTGACCCGGGCCCAGTTCCTGGTCGGGGAGGGCAGGCTGGTCGAGGCCGAATTCTACCTGGGCCGGGGAGAGGGCCTCATATCCCGAGCCGACTGCCAGCCCCTCAATGCCCTGCTTTTCCTGGTGCAGGGGGAGGTTCATTTAAGGAGTGGACGGGCCAAAGAGGCCCGGATCTGTTTTGAAAATGCCCTCTCTCAGGCCAGGCGCATGGAGAATCCTTATCAGGAGGCCAAAGCCCTGGCCGGATTGGGCCGGGCGGCCATGGAGCGAAAAGAGCACGATTTGGCAGAGGCGCAGCTCTTTGGCGCTCTTGCCATATGCAGGACACTGGGGGCCAGGGTTGATGCTCTGGAGCTATACAGAAGCCTTGAGCAGCTCTTCCTGTCTCGAAGAATAGTACGGTTATTAAAGGTCGGACCAGACCATGGAGGGCAGAAGGCTGAGCTGCAGGTCAATCTCCGCCAGGGCATGCCTGATCTGGGGCTCTTTGAGCAGCAGGTCCAGCTCGGAGAGTCGCCCCATGACCTCGCCCAGGCTTACGGCTTTGTGCTCACTTCTAGATGATGGGCTTGTAGATGTTCTTTAAGGCCGGGGCATAAAACTCCTCCAGCACCATCTGCTGCATTCTGTTCTTGCTCTCAGCCAAGCGAAGCCGGATGTATCCCTGGCCGTGAATATACCCGGCATAATGGATATCGTATTTTATGCGGGAGACCAGGTCTGTGGCCAGGCCCAAAGTGAACTCGCAGGTGTCCTTGGTCTCGGTGGGATCGAGGTTGAGGAAGTATCTGATGAAGAGGGTATAGCCGTTCTCGAATGTGATGTAGATGTAGCTCTCGTCGCCATTGGCGCTCTGGACTGCAATATCCTGAACCTTCCAGGCAAAGAGCTTCTCCGCCTCTCTCCGCCTCTTCTTTGGTGAAGCTGTGATCTGCAAACTCGTGAACCTTCTCCAGGAGATCGCTCATTGTTTCCATTAAAATTTACCCATCTCCTAAATGGAATATAACATTATGCTTGCAAATTATGTCCAGAATAAAAAGAGCAAAGCAGAGGCCAAGCTCAAAGCTATTGCCCCTTGCATCAGCCCCACGGCTCGGGGCACATCCGAGGTTTGGGGCTCCGCTCCCTCATCGAGCAGTACATAGTAGCCGGGCTTCTCCAGACGGATGCCAAGAGCCCCGGCGCAGGCGGCCATGGGCCAGCCGGAGTTGGGGCTGGGCGTACGGGAGTGGTAGCGGAAGGCCGCTCGAAGGGCAGCGCCCGCTCGGAAAGGCCGGGCCAGGGCTATGAGGAATATGGAGAGGCGGGCGGGGATGAAGTTGAGGAGGTCGTCGGCCCTGGCTCCGGCAAATCCGATCTCCTTGAGGCCTTTGGTCTTGTAGCCCACCATGGAGTCCATGGTGCTTACCGCCTTGAAGGCTAAAGCCGCCTCCAGCCCCAGGCCCAGGGGGGCGAAAAGGGCATAATAGAATATGGGCGAGAGAATGCCGTCCACATAATTTTCAGATAGCGACTCGATCACAGCCGAGCTGGCCTGGCCCCTGGAGAGCGAAGCCGTATCCCGGCCCACCAGGGCGGGAAGCATTGACCTGGCCTGCTCCATATCCTCGTCGATCATCCTGCCGATGTCGCTGGATACCTGAAGCAGACAGCGCACGGCGAAGGTGGACTTGAGCAGGAAGGCGGAGACCAGGAGGGGGAGGATGGGGAGAAATCCTGCCGCTCTGACCAGCAGGTGCCCGGCCAGCACTGTCGCGGCTATGACCATCAGGGCCAGGACCACTCCCCCAAGCTTGGTGGGCGGGAGGCGAGAGCGCAGCAAGGCGATCAGCTTTCCAATCCAGACCACGGGATGAATCTTTGCCGGAGGCTCTCCCAGGAGTATGTCATAGGCTGCCGCCATTAGAAAAACGGCCAGGGCGTCGCCAATAACCATCATGCCCACCTGACCATCATCAGATCTTCTCCTCCAGCTTTTTCCAGGTCTCGACCAGTGTCTCCCCTCTCATCAGGCAGTCCATGACCATGGCCGCCACCTCTGGGCGATGGATGATGCGGCAGGAGCGGCAGGACCAGACCCCCGCCTCCATCCGCCCGCCCATCAATCAATTGCCGGTTCTCTTCCCTGCTCCGGACGGCCACCCGGATGTAGCCTTTGCCCAGTCCAAAGGACTGGCAGTCCCGCACCAGCACTCCCTCATGCATGGTCTTCTCCGCCAGGAGGTCGGATGCAAGGCCACATGGCTCTATATTCACTAAAATGAAGTTGACTTGGCTAGGCAGAGGCCCGAGCCCCAGGCCTTTCAATGCCGAATCCAGATAGTCGATCTCCGCTTTAATGACCTGCCGGGACCTCTCCAGGTGCTCGGTGCAGCCCAGGAGATGCTCTCCCGCTGCGGCGGCAATGGAGCCTATGGACCAGGGAACCCTGGCCAGGTTGAGGATTCGAGCCAGATCGGGATTTGTAACACCAAATCCCAGGCGCAGGCCGGGAACGCCGAAGGACTTGGTCAGAGACCTCATCACGAACAGATACTCCCTCTCCGGCGCCAGGGCGGCCACGCTCTCCTCCGGCCCGGAGAGCTCGATGAAGGCCTCATCCACCAGAAGAAAGGTCTCCGCCCTCTCGCATCTGTCCGCCAGATCTGTGACCTGATCTGCCGAGAGAAGCCTTCCGGTGGGATTGTTGGGGTTGCAGAGGAATAGGAGGTCTGCGCTCTCCAGCAGGGCTTGATCCAGCACCGGCAGCCCGTCCTCACCGATCTTGGTCTTCTCCACCCTTCCTCCGGCCAGAAGAGACTGGTTGGTGTACTCGCCGAAGGAGGGCGTGGGAACCAGCGCCAGCTTTCCCTCCTCCAGGCAGGCCTCGGCAATGAGTCGGATCAGCTCTGAGGAGCCGTTTCCCGGCACAATGCAATCCTGATCCACGTCTGCAAATTTTGCAGCGGCGCGACGTAAT
>NOLC01000074.1 GCA_002256595.1 Methanosaeta sp. NSP1
CTCTACGTCGCCGCTGCCTACGAGAAGATGCAGGAGCTGCGCTACGGAGAGAACTGGCACCAGAAGGCAGCCCTTTACAGAAAGCCCGGAGCCCTGGGCCTGCAAAAGGCAAAAAAGCTCAACGGCAGGGAGATGTCCTACAACAATATGGTCGATGCGGAGACGGTTCTGGAGATGCTCATCGACCTCTCGGAGTACGATGGCGTTGCCGTCGACCAGCCCCTCTCGGTCATAGTCAAGCATGCCAACCCCTGCGGGGTGGCCTATGGGCCCAGCCTGGCCCGGGCCTACCAGCTATCCTTCGCCACCGATCCCAAGTCCGCCTTCGGCGGGGTGATCGGATTCAGCCGGCCTGTGGACGTGGAAACAGCTCGGGCTATTGGCGAAAGCTTCGTGGAGGTGCTGCTGGCGCCGGGATACGAGCCGGAGGCGCTGCGGATTCTCACGGAGAAGAAGCCCAACCGCAGAATTCTGGACATCGGTGATCTTCTGGCCAGAAAAGAAGAGCTCTACCGGGGCTTCTACCAGAAGAACATCTTTGGGGGGATGATGCTTCAGGATTATGATACCGGGGATATCAAAGAATGGAAGGTGGTTACCAGAAGGCAGCCCACGGACAGTGAGAGCAAAGCTCTGCGATTCGCCTGGAAGGTCTCCAAGTATGTCAAGTCCAATGCCCTGGTCTACACCACGGACTGCCAGACCATAGGCATCGGATCCGGCCAGGTGAGCCGGGTGGACTCGGCCCGCTTTGGAGCGGAGAAGGCGGAGGAGCACGGCCTCTCCACTCGGGGGACTGTGGCGGCCACGGACTCGTTCTTCCCCTTCCGGGACGGACTGGACCAGACCTTCCAGGCCGGAGCGAGCGCAGTGATTCATCCCGGCGGATCGATACGGGATGCAGAGGTGATAGATGCTGCCAATGAGCACAGCATGGCCATGGTCTTCACCGGCATGCGCCACTTCAGGCACTGAAGGGAAGAAAAAGGCCTTGGGACACCGCCGCAGGATCTCCATCAGTTTTGCCTTGTTGGCATTTTTGCTCTTCTTCTGCGCAATCCTGCCCGCAGAGGCTGATGTCATCCAGGCCGGCAGAGACGTCCAGAGCGCCATAGACTCGGCTCAGCCGGGGGATATGGTTCTGGTTATGGCAGGAGAGGCCAATAGCTTTGTGGTGGACCGGCCCCTGACCATAGAGGGGCAGGGCAATCCCAGCGTCTCCGCAGCTATGCAAAAGCCAGCCATCAAGGTGCTGAGCGATGGAGTTACGATTTCTGGTTTTCAAATCCGGGGCGTGGCAAAAGACAGCACCGCCAAGTTCAGTTATTATATGCAAAATCCGGCGGCTGCGGCAAATGCCGGTCTGGATGATGCCAACTCGGCCATAGTGGTGAAAGGCAACGACGTTTCTATAAAAAATTGCAGTGTCTTCGGGGCTCAGGTGGGATTATCTGCGGAGAATGTGAGGGGGCTTACCCTCCAGAATACAACCATGGATGGCTGCGATATTGGGGCATCCATACTTCAAAGCAGCGAGATACTTGTAACTGCCTGTCGTCTGGCCAACTGCAGGAAATACGGCCTGGATGTTGAGGGCTCTTCTGATATAGAGATTTATAATAATAGCGTGGTTGGCAACACCAACGGGGGCATCCTTCTCAAGGAGTCTGAGCAGGGAAACGTATCCGGTAACCTTATCTCCCAGAACACCTTTGGCCTGGCCCTTTGGACTGCCTCCCACTGTCAGGTGAGAGCAAACAGCGCAGATCACAACGAATATGGGATCCTGGTCACAGACAGCTCCAACTACAACAATATCACAGACAATGTGGCCGAAGACAACAGCCGCAGCGATATTGTGACCGGCTTTGGCATAGGCATCAGCCTGCAGGAGAACAGCAGCTATAACCTGCTGGCCAGGAACAGGGCCACAGGCAATTTCAACGGCCTGGAGCTCTCCCGGGGCTGCCAGTACAATGCCGTCTACAGCAATAACGCCTCCGACAATAGGCACGGCATAAGGCTCAATGAGAACAGAAACAATCTCATCTTCGGCAACAACTTCTACAGAAACGACATCAATGCCTATGAGAACCAGAGCCTCAATATCTGGAATACCAGCATCGGAAACTACTACAGCGACTACCGAGGCAGGGATGAAGACGGTGACGGCATAGGAGAAGAGCCCTACGCCCTTCCGGGACCCGAGTCTCGGTCTTTTCTGTTCCCTGCGGCTGTGGAAAGCATTCCTACCACAGCAGTAGCGGATGGAGTGGTGGTGATATCCCGCAAAGCTCGCAGCTCTCCTCCCAAATGGTCCGACTCAGCTATTCAAGATAGCTTCGATCCCAGCGCGCCGCCTTTCCAGAAAGAGATCAAACTATAACTATAGGATTTTATTTCTTCCATTTATTTCTTTTTCTGCTATGGCTGGAAGGTCTCTGCGGCAAGGATTAAATCCTCTCCTGGCACTCTTGAGCAGATATGGACCTGATCACAGAGGGCGCTATTACCTTCGAGACAGAGGGCGCCTTCTACAATCCCAGGATGGATGCCCTGGCCGCCAGCGGCATCCGCGGCATGCGGGTGGCCAAAGAGGCCCAGGTGGAGGCGGTGAGCCTCAATGATATCAGCCAAGAGGCCCGCCAGCTGATGGAGAGGAACCTGGCCCGAAATGCGCTTACTGCGAGCGTCACCTGCCTCAATGCCAATGTCCTGCTGCATGAGAGGCACTTCCAGGCGGTCGATCTGGACCCCTTCGGCTCGCCCTCCTCTTATCTTTCTGCCGCCAGCCGATCCGCTCGGGAGTACCTGTTCGTCACAGCCACCGACACCGCCCCCCTCTGCGGGGCCCATCTCATGAGCGGCATCCGAAAATATATGGCAGTGCCTCTGCGCACCTCTTATCACCGGGAGATGGGGGCGCGCATTCTTCTGGGCCTGGTGGCCAGAGAACTGGCCCGCCTGGACAAGAGCATGCAGCCGCTGCTAACGCATGTCACAGATCATTATGTGAGGATCTATCTGGGCGTCGGCAAAGGGGCAAAAGCTGCGGACAGATGCCTGCAAAACCTGGGTTATGTCGAGCATTGCTTTGGATGCGGAAGCTTTTATCTCCTGCGTGAGCCAAAGGGCTCAGGAGTATGCCGCCGCTGCTCATGCAAGACGACTTTGGCCGGACCGCTATGGCTGGGGAGGATACAGGATGCTGCGGCAATAGGAAAAGCCCTGAACATAACCCAGCTGAGCCGTCGGGCAGAGAAGATCCTGACTGCATGTGCCGCAGAGATCGAGGCGCCCATGTACTACGATCATCATGGTATCTGCGAGCGATTATCCATAACCCCGGGCAGGATCGATCTGGCGGTAGAGCGGCTGAAAGCTTGCGGATTTCAGGCGTCACGTACCCATTTTTCTGGACTGGGCATTAAAACCGATGCAAGTATGGCCGATGTGGAAGAGGCTATAAGGATTTCTTAATTTTATTATCATTTATAAAATGTTAAATGCGGTTTTCTAACCTAAAGCTTAATAAAGGAGAAGATACGTAATAGTGATAGCTGCATTATGGAAGGATAATGCAGAATCATGCGGCGCGAGGTGACGTTTATTACCCCCTTCATTGCTACTCCCTTTCGCATCTCGTGCCATCCCTTCTTACATCAGCAGGATTAATAAATGCTACCAGCATGGCAGTACATGGAAAGTTTTGGGCTGCGACTGGTGATTTACTTTATCATTGGCGGCAGCGTTACCGCCCTTACCGCCTATTTTGCCAGCCAGGGCAGAGGCATGCTCTCTGCCTTTATAACCACCCTGCCCCTGCTCACCATCTTCAGCTTCTTGGTCATCTCTGCCGAGGGAGGAAGCCAGACGGTGCAGGAGTATGCCAGAAGCCTTCTGCTGTTCACTCCACCATGGGTCTGCTATGTGCTGGTGGTGCTGCTCGGTACGGGCAGAATGGGAATAATCAGGAGCCTGGTCCTGGGGGTTTTGCTCTTTATTCTACTCTCCCTGCTCCTGCAAAAAGCGCTGTCCGGCCAGAGATAGCAAAAAAAATTAGAATACTGAAGATAGAATTTCCTGGAGCAGGGCCTCGATGTCCAGACCAAGCGTCCGCCAGATGAGATAAATGCCCACGAATGTACCGGCCATGGCCCCCAGGTTGGAGAGAGCTGCCACCCATATGACCTTGAAGAGACGGTTATCCAGCATCTGGGAAAAGCTGTCCGCAGAGGCCAGATTCTTGAGATCGGTAACCGTGGGCTTGAGCTTCCAGGCCTCAACCATCCCTGCAAACCAGCCTGCCGCCACAAAGGGATTGAGGGTGGTCATCCAGGCCACCATCAACGCAGTCAGAGCAGAGAGGGGATGGCCCCTGGCCAGAACTACGCCTAAGGCAGAGAGCCCACCCGTGAATGCAAACCATATAACAACTGCCTGGAGCATCTTCTCGCTGGACTGGGCTGAGATCAGCACCAGGGCGATGGTGGCCAGTATGAGCAGGCTGAAGGCCACTCCGAATACCTTAACCGCAGTGATCTTCTTTCCCGGCTTCTGAATGAGTCCCTCCATGGCAGGGATCCTTTCCGGATGCTCCAGATGCCTGGTTATGCCCTCTCGATGTCCTGCGCCCACCACTGCCAGCACCCGTCCCTGTTTGGATAGCAGGTGCAGATTGCGGGCTATGAAGGCGTCGCGCTCGTCCACCAGCACATTTGCCGCCCCGGGGGAGATCTTGCGAAATTCGGAGATCATCTGGCTGACGATATCGGCCTGAGTGATGCTGTCAATATCTATCTCTTCCTCGCCACGGCCAAAAGCAGCGGGCAGCAGGGACCAGACCAGCCTGATCTTGTCCAGAAGGCTCATGGCCGACCAGAAGCGCTGAATGGTGATGCCAATGTCCCGGTCCACCAGGGCCACCTTCGCGCCCACTTTTTTTGCTGCCTCAATTGCCGCCAGCATCTCCGAGCCGGGCTTGACTCCCATCTCCTCGCCCATCTTTCGCTGGATGTAGGCCAAAAACCACTGCACCAGGAGGAAATAGAGCTTTCCGCCGCTGAGAAGCTCACTGATCTTGATCTCCCTCTCCTCTTCCTGGCCGGTGATAGCCCGGTAGCGAGCCGGGCACAGTTCCACTGCCACTATATCCGGCTGCACCTCTTCGATCTTGCCCACTACCTCCTGCACGCTTTTTTCTGAGACATGGGCTGTGCCCACGATGATGATCTCATGGGACTGGCTGCCGGGCTGCTCTGTCGGCTGGATCAACTGGGCGGCAGGCGTAGCTTCTTCCTTGCTCTTTTCTGTGGTGTTCTCCAAATAGATTACCTCTTAATGCACCCGCTCCCGGCATAGCTCAATGGCTCTAACCAGGTCCTCCCTGGAAAGGATTCCAACCAGCCTTCCCTCATCCATTACCGGAAGGCGGCGGATTTGCAGCTCGTTCATGGTTTTCATGGCCATGGCAGCCTCATCCTCGGGTCCTATCAGATATAACTCTCTTGCCATCACCTCTCCCACAAGTGTCCCGGCTCGCTTCTCGGGGGCAACTTTCTGCAGATCGGCGATGGTGACTATTCCCTGCAGCTTTTCTCCCTCCATCACCGGATAGCCCCTGTGCTTATCCCGGAACATCAGCTCCTTTAGCTCCTCTAAAGTCATATCCGGGGGGACGCTCTCTACCTGGGAGGACATGATATCCCGGACCAGTATGCCCTCCAGACTGATGCTGATCTCCGTGGCCTTCTCTTCCTCACTGGCACCCACATAGACGAAGAAAGCCACAAAGAGAAGCATGAAATTGAGAGAGGCCAGCCCCAGCAGAAACATCAGCGTCGCGAATATCTTTCCTATATCCGAAGCCCGGCGGGTGGCTTTAACATAAGGCATGCGAAATGCAAACCAGGCCCGAAGAAGCCTTCCCCCGTCCATGGGAAAGGCGGGCAGGAGATTGAAGGCCATGAGAATGAGATTCATCAGCCCCAGGTTGCTGAAGATTATGCTCAAAGGATGGCCGATGCCTAAGACTGAGCCCACCACTCCGCCCGCCAGCCAGAATATGGATCCCAATATGCCGCTCACGGCAGGTCCGGCAAAGGCCATCTTCAGCTCCAGGCCCGGATTTCTGGGAATCTCCTCCATGGCCGCCACACCCCCGAAGAAATACAGAGTTATGCTTTTGATGCCTATGCCATTTCTGAGAGCGATATAGGAATGGCCCAGCTCATGCAGGGCCACGCAGGCGAAGAGAATCAGGGCCAGGAGGAGGGAGAAGAGCCATCTCACCTCCACCGGCTCGATGCTGCCAAAGCCGTAGATCATGCTGCCAGTGGCCTGATGGGTGGTGGCAAAGCTCCAGGCGATAAAAAGGATTATAAAAACTATGGTCCAATGCATGCGCACGGGAATGCCCATGATCCTTCCAATCTCCAGAGAAGAACTCATGGTGCGCCCTCAGACCTGAGCATTAATAGATCTTTTGACAGCCGAAGGAAAGAACAGCCATCATCACAGGAGCGCATATTTTAAAATCTTGTAGGTGTTTAGCTTCCGTTAGGAAAATCCAGGATAGCAGTGGTAATCATAAGTCTGATTCAAGAAAGCTCCATAATTATTTATTGCTCACCACCCATATAAAATGGCATGGCCTACTATGATGCCGTTCGTCGCATCTTGATCATCATATTCATCCTTAATATCCTCACCGCTCTGGCCAAGGGGATATACGGCCTTTACACCGACACATTATCCATGAGTGCGGACGGACTGCACTCTCTCTTCGACAGCACCGCCAATATCATCGGCCTGGTGGGGATAAGTTTGGCCTCCCGCCCACCTGACAGAGATCACCCTTACGGCCATGCCAAATACGAGAGCTTCGCCGCCATAGGCATAGCTATACTCCTCTTCGCCAGTTGCCTTCAATTGATGCTGGCGGCCGTGGATCGTCTGCAAAGCAGAGCAGTCCCGGATGTCACCCAGATCTCCTTTGCCATCATGGCGTCGACATTGATCATCAACATCGGCGTTTCCAGCTATGAGTACATACTGGGCCGTAGGCTAAAGAGCAGCATCCTGGTGGCAGACTCTATGCACACCAGAAGCGATATCTATGCCTCCCTGGGAGTGATCCTGGGCCTGTTTGCGGTCAGGATGGGCTATCACCTGGCCGATCCGCTCATCGCCCTATTCATATGCCTCTTGATTGTTCATACCGGCCTGGAGATATTAAAGGAGAGCTCTACTGCTCTCCTGGACCGGGCGGCAGTTGACGAGCAGTTGATAGTCGATCTGGCCAGATCGGTAGAGGGCGTCTGCAACTGTCATGCCGTGCGCACCAGGGGCATGGCCGAGGAGATTTATGTGGACCTGCATATTGGAGTTGACGCCTCGCTTTCCATGGACAAGGCCCATGAGGTCGGCGAAGATGTGGAGCGGGCTATAAAGAGCAGGATCCCTGAGGTGAGGGATGTGGTGGTGCATCTGGAGCCCAGGGATTACTGCGAGAATAAAAGCATCCAGGTCTGATCAACAGACCGGTCATAATCAAGCCCTCAAATGGAAGACAATCAATAGGAGAGCCCCAAGATGAAAGATATCATAATCAAGGTATCAGAGGCCGGGACTGCCGCTGCCCGCACCTTTGCCTATGAGATAATTGCGGATGCCGTTGTCGCAGCCCAGGGAACGCTCACCCCTGTGCAGACTCAGCAGGTATATGAGATCGGATCCCAGTACTTCTCCCTTTTAGAGGCTAAGGGCCAGGAGCAGGCCATGAGCTATCTGCCCCTGCTCAGGGATGCCCTCGCGCACATCTTTCTGGAGAGAGGAGAGCAGGGCTGGAGAGAGAGTATTGCGTCCGATGCAAGGCTGGTGATATCTTCCAGCATACCGGAGGTCCTGCAGCTTCCCTGGGAGCTGCTCAGGTTTTCGCCATCAATTGATGGGGGGCTAAGAGCCGTCCGGCGCCCTGGCATTATTGGAGAAAGCTCTTTGCCCCGGCCAAAGGCATCCGCCGGGCCGCTGCGCCTGCTCTTCCTGGCCTCTGACAGCATTGCCCGCCAAGAGGAGGAGAAGGCCGTTTTAGAGATGGCAGAGGGCCTGGAGATGGAGGTTGTCGTCTGCGAGAGCGGCACCCGCCAGGAGCTGAAAGAAGCGGCAGGGAAGTTCCGGCCGCATCTGCTGCATCTGGCGGTCACTGCCAAGAGCATCGGCGGAGGCGCAGCCGTTTACCTGCCGGATAGATCAGGTGGAATGGAGATGATATCAGCAGAGGATCTGGCTCAAGACCTGCAAGACAGCGTCTCTGCAATAGTTCTCAGCGGCGGGG
>NOLC01000047.1 GCA_002256595.1 Methanosaeta sp. NSP1
CCTTATTCGGCAGTAAATCACATGGGCAAGATCACAGAGGGTCTGGAGATATTCCGGCGGGCTGAGGCGGGAGACAGAATAATCCTGCGGAGAAGATAGGAAGCTGCAGATAGAATATCCATTTTTCCTCAGATAATCCCATCTTGCCAGAGGAGGCGCAAGACCCTGGTCCATTGGGGGAGGCGGCAGGAAATTGAGAGGATGTGGCAGGTTCAGGGCATATGAGACCAGGCTTGGCCCTGTGAGAGAAGATATTTATTCGAATCCCCTTAAATTATCCACATCGTACCCGGTCTCCTTTAAGACCTTTGATTTGGGAGTCCATCTTATCTCCAGCTGCTCATATGTCTCCCCTGTGGAATAACACCTGACCATGGGGGCCCCTATGAACTCCACTCTCTTGTAGCATAGAGGGCATATGGCCACCTCAACCTCGCCGTTCTCATTCTTTCTTTCGATCTTGAACATATGGTATTCACCTTGATATCTTAAGCATTTTGAAAATTATAAAACTAATATCATGATCTAAATCAGCTCACGTTAGTAATTTAATTTATATTTAAACTTTTTATATCTTTTTCTGATTCCAATATGTTATAGTAGTTCGGTCCTATTTAATTCTGTTTAAGAAAAGTTCATAATTCTTCATAATGATTCATAGCCTTCCATTGTTGCTTTTCCCAGTCCCACCATCGATCATAGTATGCTGATTACAATTTATGATTCTGAGCTGGCATAAAGGTTATAGAATGCTTCAGTGCCCTTTTCATGCCTCCACCCTTGATCAGAAAAGAGAGAGGAGGGCGCTTCCAAAGCTCGCCTTCCTCTGAGAAAATGGTGATTTCTTGATTTTCAATAGGTGGATATCTCTCCCCTGAACAGCATCTGCTGCAGCTTGGGGATATTGGCCAGCCAATCGTCCAGTATCTCCCTCGCCCCAGCCTCCAGCTTCTTCATCTCCACCCCATCCTTGGGCACAATCTGGATGCTGGCGATATGGGGCTGGTCTATGGGCTTGCCGATCTGGGAGAGAATCTTGATATAGACCTCATCTATTCCCTGCACCTCGGCTGCGATCTGGCGGGCCGCCTCGGTGGAGAGCAGATTGTAGATCTTGCCCACATGGTTGATGGGATTCTTGCCGCATGTCGCCTCCAGGCTCATGGGCCGGTTGGGGGTGATCATGCCGTTGGCCCGGTTGCCCCGGCCCACAGCCCCGTCGTCTCCCATCTCCGCAGATGTGCCGGTGACGGTGATGTAAACCGATCCATCCTCGATATTGTCAGCCACATTCATCTGGGCGGTTACCTTACGGGCGGTGAACTGCCGGGCATTCTCCACCAGATGCTCTAAGATGTCCCTCTTGGTGTCAGAATACTCCTTGAGATTGGCCACATGCCGGTCCACCATGGCACAGGCGATGGTCAGGTTTATGTCATCCCCATGACGCATGCCCATGACCTTGATGTCCTCGCCTATAGCGGGAAACTCTTTCATCATCCGCATCATCTCCCGCTCTGTATTGTAGACTATGTTCTCCGTCTCGGATAGGGGAGCATAGCCTACCCCGAAGGAGGTATCATTGGCCGATGGAACCTTGCGGCCGAAGACATCCCGCAGGTCAGAAGATCCCATGCCGATCTTGGCATCCAGAATGATATGATTATTGACATCAAGGTTGGAGAGCGACTCACCCAGCAGCTTTCTTGCCGCCTTGATGGCTATGGTGTCCACGGGGATCTCCTCCTCCTTGAAGACCCTGGTGGCCCGGCCGGTGAGAAGAATGTAGAGCGGGCAGATGACCTCGCCTCCGCCAAAAACCGGCTTCGATCGCCCCGCCACAATCTGGGTCTTGTCTGTATTGTGATGCAGCACCGCTCCAAATCTATCAAGGTATTCATGGCAAAGGGCCCGGCTGATGGACTCGGCTAGGCCATCCGCCACGCTGTCCGGATGTCCGATGCCCTTGCGCTCTACGAGCTCAATCTCCTGCTGCTCCAAAGGCCTTTGATTCAGGCGTTCCACCTTGATATTTCTCTTCATGACCAATCCTCTGATTTGCTCCAATAAATTCTCTGATAGATCTTTGGGCTTCAATGAAGCCAATTATCATATTAAGGCTTTGCACCTTTCCCACGCCATCCGAGCCTCTTAGAAAAAAGTCACTGGGTGAGTCCGACGCGCCACTTGAGCATCCTCTCCTCCACCACATAGCGGAAGGTGCGATCTATGGCCAGGCCTACCAGGCCCAGCACAATCATATACATAAAGACCTCGTCCATGCGGTAGTGGCCGTAGGAGTCCCAGATCTTGAAGCCGAGGCCGTTCTTGCTCACCCCGAACATCTCCGCAGCCACCAGGCACATCCAGGCAATTCCCATGGCAATCCTGATGCCTGCGGCAATAGAAGGAAGGGCCTGGGGCAGGGCTACATACCTTATCAGATCAATGTCCCTGGTTGCGCCCAGAACCTTGGCCGACTCCACATAAACCCTCGCAAGGCCCTTAAAGCCCACGTAGGTGTTGATCAATATGGGAAAGACTGCTCCCATGAAGATTATAAATCCCGCCGCGCTGTTGGTTATGCCAAACCAAATTATGGCAAAAGGAATCCACGCCAGAGGCGGAATAGGCCGCAGCAGCTCCACAATGGGATCCATGATGCTGTCTGCCACCTTGAACCAGCCCATAATCATCCCTGCCGGCAGAGCCACCAACAGACCGGCTCCAAGTCCAATGGCAAAGTGCAGAGAGCTGACCGGCAGGTCCTCGCTGAGAATGGAATGCCAATTATCAATAAAGGCCTTCACCACTTGAATGAAGCTGGGCAGGGTGAGCGGGTCATGGACTAAAATGGCCGCCAATTGCCAGACTACAATGAATCCCAGAATAGAAAGGGCGGAGATGCCCTGACCGTTCAGAGCACCCCAGTGTCTTTTGGATTTATTCAGCGTCTTTCACCTTCTCATAGAGGCTGGTGTCGAAGAGATCTTCTTCCTGCAGCTCTCTGGAGGTGTATTTCATCTCATAGTCGACTTTAGCATAATCGACTGTGGAAGAGACCTGAAGGTTAGGATCGCTCACCCACTTGCCGTCCCAGTTCTGCACTGAATGCTCGATCTCAGTGAGGTTGCTCTTTGTCTTTTTGGCATAGATCTCTGCAGCCTCTTTTGGATGGGCATTGATGTAATCGGTGGCCTTGATGTGGACCTTGATAATAGCCTTCACCAGCTCCGGCTGCTCCTGGATCAGCTTATCGGTTACAACGAGGCTGCAACAGGCATGGTTCGGCCACATCTCGCCGGAATGAACCACCACTTTGCCCTTGCCCTTCATCTCAATTATGGAGGGAGCAGGATGAGGCAGGAATACGCCATCCACAGCTCCGGCGGAAAGAGCACTGATGGCCGGTCCCGGGTCCATGGCCTTGATATCAATTGAATTTACATCAACGCCATTGTCCTTGAGCCACTTCTTCATGACCGTATCCTGAATCGATCCCGGAGGGAAGGTGCCTACAGACAGCCCGGCCAGAGACTGCGGTCCGATGTAATTCTTATCCGGACTGAGAACCAGATCTGAGCCGTTGATGTTTACCGCAGCAACGATCTTGGCCGGAAGGCCTGCGGATATGGCCGATATGGGCGGAGCCGTTCCCACATATGCTGCGTCCAGCTCACCTGCCACCATGGCCTGCATCTCGGGAACGCCGGTGGGGAACTCGAATTCCTTGACCTCAGTTATGCCGAAGGGCTTGAGCTCCTCCTTCCACCAGCCCTTTTCCGAGGCCACCATCTCCGCGATCTGATGGGTGCTGGGCTGGTAGCCGATGCGTAGCGTGGAGATCTTTCCGGTCATCTTCTCCTGGGAGGTGGCATTCTCCTCCTTCTCCGGAGAAGAGATGCAGCCGAGCGACATCACTGCCACCGCCGCCAGGATAGCTATAATTATAAATTTATTCAAAGACATCACCTGGTGCCAAATCTCCTCATTTGGAGACGGTATAAAGCAGTTTCCCGCCGCAGCGCTTTCTTTTCTCAAAATGGATAATAAGCATAGAAAATTGTCCAATAGTGAAGACGGTTGGGGATGCATAGCGAAAAGAGTATCTTCGAACAGGCCGCTAAGGCACGGAAAGAGGTTCATGGACGCTTCCCATAAGATTGGCTCATGCTGATGGACCAGAGCATTTATGGGGCATATTGGGCTCATGAGGAATAAAGATGGTCGGATCTTTTTCAGAGATCAGGGAGAGGGTGGCAGGAAAAGAGGCCGTGGTCATGACCGCAGAGGAGATCTCCCGGCTTGTTGAATCAGGAGACAGCTCTCGGCTCAATGAGGTTGATGTGGTCACCACTGCCACCAGGGCGGTTATGAGCGGGACATATGCCGTCCTCTCCTTTCCCGTGGCCGAACCGGGATCATTCTTCAGAGCTCGCCGGGCCTGGATCAATGGCATAGAGGTACAGGTCGGGCCCTGCCCCAATGAGAACCTGGGCATCTTGGACCTTATGGTATTCGGAACGGCTCACAGCCGAAGCCGTCTTAATTATGGTGGCGGTCACCTCTTCCGGGATCTGGTAGAGGGAAAAAAGACGATGGTGGAGGTGGAGACCGACAGTGGTCGCGCCATCCAGGCGGAGGTGACACTGGACCAAATGCCTTTCGCCCGTCTCTTCGGATCGCGCCATGCCTTCAAGAATTACTCGGCCTTTGTTAACGCCGGCAGAGATCCGGTGGCCACCATCTTTCATCGCCTGCCCTTTGCTCCCCTATGCGCTGAGGCCACCTTCTCCGGCTGCGGCCTGATCAATCCCATACAGAACGATCCTCATTTGGAGAGCATTGGCCTTGGCAGCCGAATACTCTTGAACGGAGCGGAAGGATATGTCATCGGCACAGGCACCCGCAGCAGCAAGGAGCGGCCCAATCTATCCGGATTTGCCGATATGCATCTGATGAATCCAGAGTGGATGGGCGGATTTATCACATCCGCCGGTCCCGAATGCATCTGCTCCTGGGCGGTTGCCATTCCGGTCATAAGCGAGAGCATCCTGGCCGAGACGGGCCGGCCGGACCGGGAGATTCCCCTGCCGGTCAATGATGTCTGCAGCCGCAAGGCCATCGGAGTTGCCGATTACGGCGATGTTTGGACCGGCGTGGATCTGGCGGTGGAGTTTGAGCCGGAGCGCTGCATTTCCTGCCCATCCTGCCGGGTGGAGGAGGCCTGCCCTATGCGGGCTTTGAGCCACGAGGCGCGCCAGCCGGCCAGGGATCAGTCGCTGTGCTTTCATTGCGGCCTGTGCGTGAGCTTATGCCCGGGCGGTGTCTTCCGCTCCCGGCTGGGTGAGGTGAAGCTGAAGATGCCATCAGGAGCTTTGAGGAGAATACCCGTGACCCTTCGCCAATCTGATCGGCTGAGGGCTGTAAGGCTGGCCGAGGATCTGAAAAGAAGGATCCTGGATGGATCATTCAATATTGTGCAGCCGGTCGGGCGCATCTCATAAAACGCTCCAATATCTCTTGCGGACGGAGGCTGATTATGGGCACACTGGCATTGCCGGCCTGTACCATCGCCACAACCACTCCCTGCCCCTGCAATGCTTCTGCCAGCTCTTCCGGCCCCTCAGTCTTTCGCACGCTCCGGACGCCTGCCGCTCTGGCCAGGGCAGCGAGGTCTGTTCCCAGGCCGGTGCAGGTGGGCTGCGAGCCTGTTGATCCGTAGCAGCAATTGTCCATTATCACCAGCAGATAGTTATCCGGCGCATGATGGGCGATGGTTCATGAGCACCGAGCCGTCTCCATCCAGGACCATCACCCTTCTCTCCGGCCGGGCCAGGGCCAGGCCGAGGCCGATGGATGAGGCCAGCCCCATGGAGCCCAGCATATAGAAGTTCTCCGATCGGTCGCAGACCGAGAAGAGCTCCCGGCTGGGATAGCCGAGGTTAGAGATCAGCAGGGCATCCTGCTCTGCAGCGGCCGCTGCTGCCAGGGCTACGGCCTCGATCCTCTTCATATTGCCCTCCAGAAGTCAATGTCCAGGAGCACAGCCACGGGGCAGCGGCCAGATTCTGCCTTCTTCCAGGCTCCGGCCACAGCCTCCTCCGCCTCAGGAGGGCTGGGGGAGAGATGTGGTATGCCCATGGCCTCGAGCAGCGGAACGGTGAGCCGCCCCATGGGCACCTGGCCGATGATGCTTTCGCCCCTCCCCCCCCGGTGGCTGATGATCATGAGCAGAGCAATTCCATAGAGCATATCCAGGGAGGCCAGGGCATTGATGCAGTTTCCCAGGCCCGAGTTTTGCATGAGCAGAGCTGGCCTCCGCCCTCCCAGCCAGGCTCCGGCACAGATCCCCACGCCCTCCTCCTCTCTGGTAACAGGCAGATGGATCATTTCCGTGTCGGCATCCAGCATCGCCAGCAGCTCCTGAAGGTTAACGCAGGGCACCGAGGCAGCGAAATCGATGCCGGCGCGCCTCAGGCCCAGATAGACAGCCAGGCTTGGATTCACATCACCACCATTGATCCTGCCGGGCCAATAAACCTTTGCCGCGATAAGGCGTTGGAAAGGTATATCACAGATTCAGATGATGCTCACAGATCCAGTTGCGATGCATCGGATACGATTTCGCATCCACATTCGATGAATATTTATAGATAGTATGCATTATAGATATCATCTTAGGATGGTGGAGTCATTTTCATGCCTCGAAAGCTCATGGTTTTAGCCGTTTTGGCGATCCTTCTCCTGCCTTCTGCCTGCTCCAAGGATGCAGCAGGGTTGGAGCGGTACCTTAACTGCGCTGCTATCAAAAAGGTAGACATAGTATTCGTCTTCGACACCAGCAACAGCATGGGTGGAGAGATCAATGAGCTGAAGGCCATCGCCAATAAGTTTGCGGCAGATCTTGAGACATCAAATATCGATTACAGACTGGGCCTGGTGGAGTTTCGGGACTTCCCCCAGACCTGTGGCGAGGGAGACAAGATCCAATGCGGCAGTCCGGGGGATCTTGCCTACCGGCTTTGGGGCAATGGGACTATCACCAGCGATATCCAGATCTTCAGCTCCTGGCTCAAGGACCTGAAGGCCGGAGGCGGCGGGGAGGTCGGACCGGAGGCAGTACTGGCAGCTCTGAGGCATGCAGACAGCGATATGCTCTGGAGAGATGATGCCGAGCGGGCGATGATTATGCTGACAGATGCAGGCCCCCATCCTGATGGAAGCTGCTGCAATGCCGAAGGAGACACTCTGGAAGGCACCATATTTGCCCTGACGGGTCAGGGAACCAGGGTCTATGTCATCGGGCCGGACCATCCCTCCCTGAAAAAGATTGCCGCAGAAACTGGCGGCCAGTTCTATAAGATCAGATCGGGCTTGAGCCTGCGACCAATTCTGAAGGAGATCACCCAGGCCATGAGCTGCAGATTCAATGTAGAAGTCGTGGCCCGCTGCCTGAATAAGACCCTGCAGGCAAAAGCGACGCTGGTAGGAAATGAGAGCATCCCCTACTCCGCCGGCCAGACCGAGGCTTGGATGTATATTGATCAGGCGGGAGAAATAGCCAGATACAACCTGAGCTACAATAAGACCGAGGAAGCTTATGGAGCAGAGGCGCCAGGCGTCTGCGGCTCCTTGAATCTGACCGTCTATGGAAGGGTTGAGCAGAAGAGCGCTGTAAATACCACCCGGATAGAATGTGAGCCGTGCCAGAACACGGCAGAGCCGGAATCTCTTTCCATATCCGGCCGGATCTTTGATGATGATAACGGCAATGCAATCATGGATGCTACCGAGCCTGGGCTTGAGAGCTGGGAGATACGGCTCAAGAAATCCGATGGCAGCTCGGATATGGCCCGGACAGATGAAAAAGGATTCTACATCTTCACCGATCTTGCCCCGGATAGATATGAATTGAGTGCCGCCGTACAGACGAACTGGACTGCCACCTTCCCGGAAAACGGCACCAGAACGGTAGAACTTGATGCCGTCAGCGAGTCGGATATCAACTTTGGCTTAAGGATTCCCGTGGCCAACATAGCTCCGGAGATAGCCGATCTGACTGCAGAGCCCGGCAGCCCTCAGATTGCAGGCACAGCCATAACCTGGACTGCCAATGCATCCGATATGGAAGGCGATCAATTGCTCTATAGGTTTTTCTTAAACGGCCAGGCAATGACCGATTGGAATGCAGACAATACCTGGATCTGGACCCCGGCAGAGGATGGGAAGAATTTGATCTGCATTGAGCTCA
>NOLC01000009.1 GCA_002256595.1 Methanosaeta sp. NSP1
TGCTAAAATAATAAATTAAATAATTAAGAATTATTAATCTGATCTTGTCGAAACTCGTAGGAAGAGCTTTTATCTCTCTTCATTTCAATCCAGCAAATCCCAAAAGGACCCTCGACCCATGAAGCTCTTCAACCGCCACCTGATGAGAAACCATGAAGCATCCAGCCTTCTGGAGCTGTTCCTGGTAACAGCCGTCTTCTCCGTCCTGGGCATCCGCTTCTTTTTGGCCCTGGCTGGCTATCCCTCCCTCAGCCCGGGCAACCTGCACATAGCCCATGTCCTTTTAGGCGGAGTGCTGATGATGACCGCCCTGGTCATCGCTCTGGCTTATATCAACAAATCCGCCTACTACATAGTGGCGGTGCTGGGAGGCTTTGGATTCGGGGCCTTCATCGACGAGCTGGGCAAGTTCATCACCGGCGACAATGACTACTTCTTCCGGCCCACAGTGGCACTGATCTATGTGCCGGCCCCATCTCAGCGACCAGGAGAAGCTGATCAATGTCCTGGAGCTGGCCAAGGAGGTGGTGCTCGAAGACCTGGACCACAGGGAAAGAAGGCGGGCCCTGCAGCTCCTGGAAGGGCTCCCGCCGGAAGATCGGCTGGTACGGGCGCTCAAAGAACTTCTGCACTCCACCGAGTCTGTGGCTGTCCCCCTGCCCGGCTTCTACACCAAGGCCAAGTATAAGGCCAGGCGGATCTACGTCAAGCTGGTCAAGAAATCCTGGTTTGTCAAGGCCATGATCGGCTTTTTCGTCATGCAGTCCATCTCCGCCATAGCTCTGGGCCTCTTCCTGCTCTATATCAAGCTGGGATGGCATGAGGACCTGCATTCCATCTTTCCCTCCCTCAACTTCTTCGACCTGGCCGGCCTCTTCTCCGCCAGCCTGGCCGCGGCTTTAGTCATCGCCGCCGCAGCGAAGATGGCCGCCAGCAGGTTGCAGTCCTACGAGCTGTTCAAGGAGGCGGTGCTGGTGCAGATATTTCTGGTGCAGGTATTCCTCTTCTACAAGGTGCAGTTTCTGGCTTTGCTGGGACTGGCGGGAAACATTCTGGTCCTGCTGGTTCTGCAGTACATGATCCGCCAGGAGACGGCGGCCAATGGCACCAAGGCTTAAAAGTCCTCTTCGGGGGTCGCTGTGCTCTGCGAAATGACCCGATGCCTTTATATAGACGTTCAAACACCCGATATCTCGTTTTGATCTAATCCCAATTGGAGGAAATGAAATGGCAGCAGGACAATTTGGTGGAACACCCGTACTTATTCTCAAGGAAGGCAGCCAGAGAACGGCTGGCCGGGAAGCACAGAGATCGAATATCATGGCCGCAAAAGCCGTGGCCGGTGCGGTCAGGACCACTCTGGGCCCCAAGGGCATGGACAAGATGATGGTCGACACCCTGGGCGATGTGGTCATAACCAACGACGGCGTCACTATTCTTAAAGAGATGGACATCGAGCACCCCGCGGCCAAGATGATGGTGGAGATCGCCAAGACCCAGGATGCTGAGGTCGGAGACGGCACCACCACCGCTGTGGTCTTGGCCGGAGAGCTTCTCAAACAGGCGGAGGGCCTGCTGGATCAGGAGATCCATCCCACGGTTATCGCTGCCGGCTACCGGGCTGCGGCAGACAAGGCTATGGAGATCCTCAAGACCATCGCCGTGGATGTCTCGGTCAAGGATGCTGAGTTTCTCAAGAAGATCGCCGTAACCGCCATGACCGGCAAGGGCTCCGGAACGGCAAGAGACGAGCTGGCCAACCTGGCTGTAGAAGCAGTCAGAGCCGTGGTGGACGAAGACGGATCTGTGGACACCGACAATATCACTGTGGAGAAGAAGGTCGGCGGCGGGATCACCGATTCCGAGCTGGTGCACGGCATGGTCATCGACAAAGACCGGCTGCACCCCAATATGCCCAAAAAAGTTACAGGCGCCAAGATCGCTCTGCTCAATGCTGCTATCGAGATCGAGAAGACCGAGGTCGATGCCAAGATCGAGATCACCTCGCCAGACCAGTTGCAAGCATTCCTGGATCAGGAAGAGAGCATGCTCAAGGGCATGGTGGACTCCATCATGGCCACCGGCGCCAATGTCGTCTTCTGCCAGAAGGGCATCGATGACTTAGCCCAGCACTTCCTGGCCAAAGCCGGCATCTACACCGTACGCCGGGTCAAGAAGAGCGACATGGAGAAGCTGGCGCGCGCTACCAGCGGAAGGGTTGTCACCAGCATCCATGACCTCACGGCCAAGGACCTGGGCAAGGCCGGCCTGGTCGAGGAGCGAAAGATCGGCGACGAGAAGATGACATTCGTGGAGGAGTGCGAGAACCCCAAGTCAGTCTCCATCATCCTGCGCGGCGGAACCGAGCATGTGGTGGACGAGCTGAACCGGGCCATGGAAGACGCGCTACGAGTGGTGGGCGTGGTCGTGGAGGACAAACAGCTTGTGCCCGGCGGCGGCGCTCCCGAGGTGGAGCTGGCCCTGCGCCTGCGCGAGTATGCGGCAACCGTAGGTGGCCGCGAGCAG
>NOLC01000013.1 GCA_002256595.1 Methanosaeta sp. NSP1
TATTTAATCAGTTTAAAATTCAGCAGTTTGCCTTGGAATTTGGCAGGGGAAGTCAGTGGCGCATTTTCTCTGGAGAGCTCTCGGTTCTGATGAATGGAAAGCCCTCCCTCTCCAGCCAGCCGGCCAGCCAGAGCTTATCTGACACAAGGGATGTCTTTTCCGGAGGATTGTTGAGCACGGGCACATCCTTAATTATGGCCTCTTCCAGCCCCGGCCCCAGGACCAGGGCGTCGGGCTGGTGCTTCTGCACCAGATGGTCCAGGAACTTCTCCCAGCCCTGGCGCGGCAGCCTGAACGTCTCTTTTGCCCATAAAGAAAGGTCACGATCACAATAGCAGTCAGCGGCTATGACCACATGGCCGGCCCGGCTGGCCGAGGCGGCAATATGCCGGATGTTGACGCCAGCTACTAGTATCTTCATATCTTTTCGGTGTGCTCAGGGTAGATGACCTGCTTGCCCCGCGCCGATGGCACTATCTTCAGGCCGCCGGCAAAGTCCTCTACCAGCTCCCGGCCCAAAAAGAGCCTGTCCAGGAACACGGCTAAAGCTGCAACCTCTGAGTGAGGCTGGTTTCCCACAGCCACATTCCAGTCTGCCAGCTGGTACATCTCTGCCGGGACCTTCTCTGCACCAACAGCCACAAGGATGTTCTCGCTGCCGCGTATCTCGTCTATAACATCTGGCAGGTTGGAGCCGTACATGGTGAGGTGGACCACCTTTCCGCCCGCCTCCTTCCAGCGAATGACCTCTCCCTTCCAGGAGACGTCTGATTTGAGGGCGAAGCTGCCGGCGAAATTGCCGCCCCAGCGGCTGGCTGCGTCCTTCAGGCTCTCCTCGATGTGGGCGTCGCGACCGGTCAGGAGCATCTCACTGGCTCCAAAGGCCCGTGCCACCAGGCCCACATGGGTGGTGATCCTTTTGTCTCTCTCCGGCCGGTGGCCCAGGCGCAAAACCACGACTCGCATGGCCGGTGCAGGTCTCACATCTTATTTAGCATTAATTAGAGCGTGGCTATCCCAGTACAGGGCGTCCTCCTGCAAAATAGCTAAATTCATGGGATGCGTCACCTCCCAGGATGAATCTGTGCGAGAGATGCCAGGGCAGGGGCTTTTTGGTGGTGGGAGACAAGCCCTGTCCCAACTGCGATGGCAGCGGAAAGATAGGGTCAATCTCCCTGGGGGAGGCCTCGGAAGGGGAGATGAAGGAGCTGCTCGAGAGCGGCTCGGCGCAATGCAGCGTCTGCCACGGCACGGGCAAGATGCCGGTGACCGACGGCTGCCCTGCGTGCAGCGGTTTGGGGCGGGAGTACCTCTGTGTGGTCTGCGGGGCCAAGCTGTCGGACAAGAAAGAGCTGTGCGAGCGCTGCACCAAAAAGCCGCTGGTGCACATCCTTGATCCTGCCTGCGACTCCAAGGACATAGCCATAGGCGAGATCTATCAGGGAAAGGTTAACGGCCTGGCCAATTTCGGGGCCTTTGTGGATCTATCCGAGAGCGTGCGGGGCCTGGCCCACAACAAGTACCTGAAAAGCCGGCCTGAGGTTGGAGACACCCTGTTCGTGGCAGTGCGAAACATCCTCCCCAACGGCAACATTGAGCTGGAGCCGGTGGAGCCCAAGGAGTACAACATCGTGGAGGTGGAAAAGGAGCTTCCCCTTTACAAGGCCGCTGAGCTGACAAAGATGGTCGGCAAGCAGATCATGATCAAGGGGGAGGTGATCCAGGTCAAGCAGACGGGAGGGCCCACTATATTCACCGTGGCCGACGACAGCGGCCTGGTCTTCTGCGCCGCCTTCGAGCGGGCCGGCATCCGGGCTTACGCCGAGATAGACAGCGAGATGATGGTGCGGATCATCGGCGAGGTCAGTTTGCGCAACAATCAGGTTCAGGTGGAGATCAAGTCCATGAAGCGGCTCTGGGGAGGAGAGGCATCCACGATCAAGGACGGGATCGAGCAGGCCATAGACCGGCGGGCCGAGCCCTCAGAGACCGAGTTTCTGATCAAAAGCGAGATCATGACCCGGCTGCTGCCGGCCATGAAGCAGGTGGCCAAGGCGATCCGCCGGGCGATTTTCAAGTCCCAGCCCATAGTCGTCCGCCATCATGCCGATGCCGACGGCATCACAGCGGCGGTAGCCATCGAGATGGCGATTTTGCCGCTCATCACGCAGGTGGGCGGGCCGGATGCTGAGTACCACAGCTACCGGCGCGCCCCCAGCAAAGCGCCCTTCTACGAGCTGGAGGATGTGACCAAGGATCTGACCTATGCCCTGGAGGACCAGACCAGGCACGGCCAGAAGATGCCGCTCATCGTTTTAATGGACAACGGATCCACGGAAGAAGATGTTCCGGCCATGCGCCAGGCCCAGGTCTACGGCCTGGAGATGCTGGTTGTCGATCACCATCATCCCCACAAGATCGTGGATCAGTTTCTCATCGCTCATGTCAATCCCGCCCATCAGGGTGGGGACTTCGGCCTGACCACGGGCATGCTGGCCACAGAGATCGCCCGCATGATCTACCCCGAGGTGGAGGAGAAGATCAGGCACTTCCCGGCCGTCTCCGCCGTAGGCGACAGAAGCGAAGCGCCGGAAGCGGCTCTTTACATCAAGCTGGTGGAGGACAAGTACAGCAGAGAGGATCTCAAGAAGATTGCTCTGGCCCTGGACTACGAGGCATTTTGGCAGCGCTTCAATGATGGGCGGGGACTGATCAACGACATCTTATGCCTGGGACGGCTGGACCGCCACCGGAGGATTGTAGAGCTGTTATGCGAGCAGGCCAATGCAGCCATAGACGAGCAGCTGCGGGCCAGCATGGGCAATGTCAAATCCACAAAGCTGCCCAACGGCATCATCATGAATGTTCTGGATGTGGAGAACTT
>NOLC01000189.1 GCA_002256595.1 Methanosaeta sp. NSP1
CTTCCTGCCATCGAAGACCATCCCTCCCCCTTCTCCAAACCTTTTTATATATCCACTATTCTTCCAGTGCAAGGAAACCTGATGACCGTAACCCGCGAGAGAGCCATCCTTATCCCGTCCTCTCTCACCATGGAGAGCAGGGATAGGCGTGAAAGCACGCTAAGGATCGGCCAAATCGCCCGGGCAGCAGCAGTCTTCCGCTATAACCGCATCGTGATCTACAGAGATCCCGAGCACAACGACACGCGGTTCATAGAGATGGTATTGCGCTACATGGATACACCGCAGTACCTGCGTCGCATGCTCTTCCCCCGTCGGGAGGAGCTTCGCCACGTCGGACTTCTGCCGCCGCTACGAACGGCTCATCATCCATTGAACTCAAAATCAGAATCGCTCAAGATAGGCGAGTTTCGCGTCGGAGCAGTCGTTGAAAGCGTCGGATCTGATGGCGGCGTCTGGGTGGAAATCGGAGTAGATCGCCCAATTCCCCTCCGCACCACTGGGGTGTATGAGATGGGGCAGCGCCTAAGTGTCAGAATCTTTTCGCGTAAACCGCTCGCCGCTGAGCCTGTGGACCAAAAGGACATCCCCATGTACTGGGGGTATGAGACAGAGGCGGCCGAGAGCCTGGAGAAAGCACTCCAGTCCCGGCAGGAGTCCCTGGTCATACTTACCTCCAGGAATGGAGCCGCGGCAACGCCGGAAGTTCTCCAGAACCTGGCCCAAACGGGCAGAAAGCGCGACCTTGCGGTAGTATTCGGCTCACCCGCACGAGGGCTTGATGCGTTCTTGAGATCAGAAGCTATTGGCAGGTATGAAATGATCAACACCATTCCGCATCAAGGAACTGAAACGGTCCGGCTAGAGGAGGCAGTCTTCTCCAGCCTGGCCCTGCTCAACCTGATGCCTATGGAGGACTAAATGGCAACAATACACCGACCCAGAAGAGGTTCGCTGTCCTACAGCCCCCGCAAGAGGGCCAAGAGCGAGGTCCCCAGAATCAGAAGCTGGCCCGAGGAGGACAAGGCCAGGATGGCGGGCTTCGCCGGCTACAAGGCCGGCATGACCCATGTCATGATGATAGATGATAGGCCCAAGAGCCTCACCGAGGGCTTGGAGATATCCATGCCCGTGACCGTTCTGGAGGTCCCCCCCATGAACGTGGTGGCTGTCCGCGCCTATGAGAACTACAACGGCGGGCTGCGGCCTGCAGGAGAGGCCTGGGCCGAGAACACCAGCCCCGAGCTCTCCAGAGCCATGACTGTGCCCAAGAAGACCCGCGGCACATCGGCCGGAGATTTAGAGGCCCTGGGCGAGGATATCGTTGAGGTCAGAGTTCTGGTCCACACCAATCCCACTCTCGTCTCCGGCGTCCCCAAGAAGGTCCCCGAGATCATGGAGATGCCCATAAACGGCGGCACCATGCTGGACCGGCTCCGTCTGGCCCAGTCTATGCTGGGCCAGCAGGTCCCTGTCTCCAGCGTCTTTGATCTGGGCGATCTTCTGGACGCCTCTGCCGTGACCAAAGGCAAAGGCCTGCAGGGCCCTGTGCGCCGCTGGGGAATAGCCGTCGCCAAGAGAAAACATGCCCGTACCGGCAAGCTAAGACACGTGGGCAACCTCGGCCCCTGGCATCCAGCTCACATAAGCTGGCGCGTGCCACAATTAGGCCAGATGGGATACCACCAGAGGACCGAGTACAACAAGAGGCTCATGTTCATAGGAACCGACGGCTCCAAGATCACTCCGGAAGGCGGCTTCCCCGGCTATGGCTTAGTTAGAAACCAGTATATTCTGATCAAGGGCAGCGTCCCCGGCCCCATCAAGAGGCTGGTGCGCGTGAGGCACGCCATCAGACCGGGCAAGAACTTCGTGAAAGCACCCGAGTTCCTCTATGTGAGCCAGGAATCCAAGCAGGGGGTCTAGACCATGAAGACAAATGTCATCGATCTATCTGGAAACACAAGCGGCGAGATTGAGCTACCTCCTGTCTTCGAGGAGGAATATCGGCCCGACATCATCAAGCGAACTGTTTTGGCCGCGCAAGCAAACAGGCTTCAGGCTTATGGCCCTCACTTCTATGCCGGCATGAACACCTCCGCCCAGTCCTGGGGCCCCGGTCACGGAGTCTCCAGAGTGCTGAGGCTGAAGAACGGGCGAAAGGCAGCCGGTGTGCCCATGGCCGTGGGCGGCCGCAGATCTCATGCCCCTCAGCCCAATGCCGATTACACTGAAAAAGTCAACAAGAAGGAGAGGAGAAAAGCCATCCGCTCCGCCATAGCTGCGACTGCGTCAGAGGGCCTGGTCCATGCTCGCGGCCACAAATTCGAGCGGGATCTTCCCGTGGTGGCCAAGAACGACCTGGAATCCCTGACCAAGACCAGCGAGGTCATAAAATTCCTGCAGGCGGCAGGCCTCTGGAATGATGTCCTGCGGGCCAAGCTGGGCCGCAACATTCGGGCCGGCAAGGGCAAGCTGCGGGGAAGGAAATACAAGGGCAGAAAGAGCCTGCTCATCGTAGCCGGAACCGATTCGGGACTGGGCAAGGCAGCCAGAAACCTCCCCGGCGTCGACTTCGTCACCGTGGAGAGGCTGAACGCTGAGCTGCTGGCTCCTGGAACCCAGGCCGGAAGGCTGACGATCTGGACCGAGTCCTCCCTGGACAAGCTGGCTAAGAGAGGCCAGGAGGCAGTACAATGATCATCAAGAGCCCCTATGTCACTGAAAAGGTCACCGGCATGATTGACTCCAATGATACCCTGGAGTTTTTGGTGAATATCAGATCCACCAAGCCGGAGATCAAGAAAGCCCTGGAGGATCTTTATGATATCGAGGTCCTGACCGTTCGGACCATGATCACCTCCCGGGGAGAGAAGAAGGCTATAGTCAAGCTGGCCAAAGAGGGCAGTGCCAACGAGCTGGCTACCAGGCTAGGGCTGCTGTAGGTGGGTAAATTATGGGACATCGAATCATATCTCAGAACCGAGGTGCAGGAGGTCCTACATACAGGGCGCCATCTCACAGGTACCGAGCTAATATCACCAACCTCAAGCCAGATCATGATGCCACAGTCAAGGGCACAGTCCAGGAGATCATGCGCGACCCGGCCAGAACCGCTCCCGTAGCGCTGGTGGCCCTGGACAACGGCGAGATGAGATACATCCTGGTTCCCGAGGGAATGTATGTGGGCCAGGAGATCGCTTGCGGAATATCCGCGCCTATCGAGCTGGGAAACACCCTGCCGCTAGCTGAAATACCTGAGGGCATACCGATCTGCAACGTCGAATCCCAGCCGGGTCACGGCGGCCAGTTCGCCCGAGCCTCGGGCGTCTGTGCCATTCTCGTGGCTCATGATGTGGGTCAGACCGTGGTCCAGCTCCCAAGCGGCGAGATGAAATGGCTCTCGCCCAAATGCCTGGCCACCATAGGAGTTGTGGCTGGCGGAGGCCGTCTGGACAAGCCCCTGGTCAAAGCAGGCAAGAGCTTCTTCAAGTTCCGGTCCAAGGCCAAGAAGTGGCCCATAGTCAGGGGCGTGGCCATGAACGCTGTAGACCACCCCTTCGGTGGCGGCGGACGGCAGCATCCCGGCCGGCCCAAGACAGTGAGCAGGAATACCCCGCCCGGCCGCAAGGTCGGCTCAATTGCCGCAAGAAGAACCGGTAAGCGCTAGGTGATGTTTTTGGCTAAGAAAGCAGGATCCAAGCTTCCCAAGAGGAAGGAAGAATTCTTGTATCGGGGCCGGAAGTTAGCCGACCTCGCCAAGTTAAGCATAGAGGAGCTTGCCGGGCTGCTTCCAGCGCGGCAGCGCAGATCGATCAAGAGGGGCCTGATGAAGGAGAACAAGATTCTTCTCTCCGGCCTCAAGAGCAAGGACTCGGTTCGAACCCACATCCGGAATATGATCATTCTGCCGGACATGGTGGGCAAGAGCATTGAGATCTACAACGGCAAGAGCTTTGAGAAGGTAGAGGTCATGCCCGAGATGATAGGGCACTTCTTCGGCGAGTTCGCGCTGACGCGCGGCCGCGTGCAGCACGGAGCTGCTGGCGTCGGCGCTACCAGATCGAGCAAATATGTGCCGCTGAAGTGAGGTGTGTTGATTTGGGCAGATTAGATTATTCGCTTACGCCTGCAGGACGCTCTTCAAGGGCCATGGGGATGGAGCTTCACATCTCACCAAAGCACGCCCGGGAGATCTGCAGGACGCTAAGGGGCATGAGGGCAGCATACGCCCTCACCTATCTGGAAGATGTGATAGCCTTGAAAAGGCCGGTGCCTTTCAAACGCTACCGCAGGAATGTGGCCCACAGGCACAATCTGGTGGGTTGGGATGCCGGCAGATATCCGGAGAAGGCAGCCAAGGCAGTTTTGATTGTACTGAAGAACGCCGTGGCCAATGCCGAGTACAAGGGAATGGAGTCCGATCGGCTCCGGATCTTCCATGCCGGCACCAAGAAGGGCAGAACCATCCAGGGATGGATGCCCCGCGCCATGGGAAGAGCCACACCCAAGAACACCGAGACGGTCTCAGTGGAGATGGTCTTAACCGAGGTGAAGAGCTGATGTCTGTCGAGAAGAAGTTCGTGGCGGAGGGCATATCCAAGGCTTTGGTCAACGAGTATCTGGCTGAGGAGCTGGAGAGGGCAGGGTACGGCGGCATGGTCATGAACCGCACACCCATGGGCACCCAGATCACAGTTTATGCCGAGAAGCCGGGCATGGTCATAGGCAAGGGCGGAAAGCTTATCCGCAAGATCACCCGCGACCTGGATCGCAGGTTTCATCTGGACAATCCCCAGATCGATGTCCAGGATGTGGGCCGGGGCGACCTCAACGGCCGGGTAGTGGCCAATCGCCTCGCCTCCTCCCTGGAGAGGGGCTGGTACTTCAGGAAGGCCGGCCAGTCCATGATGAGAAGGGTCATGGACGCCGGTGCTCTGGGCTGCGAGATCGTCATCAGCGGCAAGCTGACCGGACCGCGCTCCAGAACGGAGAAGTTCATCTCCGGGTACATCAAGCACTCAGGCAAGCCGGCCGTGGATCTGGTGGATAGAGGCTACTCCGTAGCGGTTAAGAAGCTGGGCGTCATAGGCTGCCAGGTCAGAATTATACCGCCCGATGTGCGGCTGCCTGACGACTTCCGGATGGAGCAGCCGGCCCAGGCGGCGCCTGCGGTCGAGGAAAAGAAGACGGAGAAGACACCGGAGCCAAAGCCAGCGCCAGAGCCAGCAGCAGCGCCTGCTACGGAGAAGAAGAGCGACCTGGATCAGCTTTTGGAGTCTGAGCCGTCGTCTGCGCCCGAGCCAGCTCCGCTGGACGAGGTTAAAGTCGAGGGCGTGGCCGAGGATGCTCCTCTGCCTGAGCAGAAGGCGGATGCCGAGCCCTCCGCCGGGGAAGAGTGAGCTGTATGGCTATCTTCAAGATTGACGAGATCAGAAACATGAACCAGGAGGAGATTGCAGAGGAGCTGCGAAAGCTCGAAAGCGAGCTCATCCGGGAGAGAGGCATCGTTACTGCCGGTGGCGCTCCGGAGAAGCCCGGACGGATCAGAGACCTTCGCAGGACGATAGCCAGGATCAAGACCGTCCAAACGGAGCGAATAAAGAAGTGAACCTGAGACCTGAAAACCTGGCCCGGCATGAGCTGATCGGCCTCCACCTGACGGTGGAGCAGAGCAGTAATCCCTGCCAGGCCGGGCTAATTGGTCAGGTTATAGACGAGACCAGGAATACCTTCCTTTTGGAGACGAAAGCCAAGGTTGTGTGCCTTGCCAAAAAGAATACGAGCCTGGACTTCACCCTGCCCTCCGGGCAGATGGTGAGGATTGCAGGCTCTGTCTTGATCTCGCAGCCCGAGAACAGAATAACCAAGAGAATGCAAAAGACGAGGTGGAAATTATGAGGGATATCGGACTGGATGTTGCTGCGCCACAAAACGAATGCAGTGATCCTAAGTGTCCCTTCCACGGCACTCTATCTGTGCGCGGCCAGGTCTTCAGCTGTACCGTGGTCAGCGACAAGATGGACAATACCGTGGTAGTCATGCGCAAATTCGAGAAGAAGGCAACGAAGTACGAACGATTCGAGAAGAGGCAGTCCAAAATCCATGCGCACAATCCTCCCTGCATCCAAGCCAAAGCGGGAGATCGTGTCAAAATAGCGGAGTGCAGGCCCCTTTCCAGGACCAAATCCTACGTGGTAGTGGAGGTCCTGAAATGAAAGGACAGAAGGCCAAGATCCCAAGGGCGATCAACACTGGCGCATACCTGGATTGTGTAGACAATACAGGTGCGCGGACGCTACACGTCATCGCAGTCAAGAATTACCGAGGCGTGAAAAATAGACAGCCCTGCGCAGGGATTGGGGACGTGGTCATAGTATCGGTGAAGAAGGGAACTCCGGATATGAGAAAGCAGATCTTCAAGGCGGTCATCATCCGCCAGAGAAAGGAGTTCCGCAGGCCCGATGGTCTCCGGGTTAAGTTCGAGGACAATGCTGCTGTCATCGTGGATGACGAAGGCGTTCCCAAGGGCTCGGAGGTCAAGGGACCGGTGGCCCGCGAGGTAGCGGAGAGGTTCTCCAAGGTAGCTTCCGCGGCGTCCATAATTGTGTGATGATTTTATGATTTCGAAACAGCCAAGAAAGCAGCGGAAGGAGAGGTATACTGCGCCGCTGCATAAGCGTCAGAAGTACATGCACGCACCTCTGAGCAAGGCTCTTCGGGAAGAGCTGAAGAAGCGCAATGCTCAGGTGCGAAAAGGCGATACGGTCAAGGTCATGAGAGGCGACCATGCCGGGACGGAAGGCGAGGTCGAGGATGTGGATATCAAGAGATGCACCATCAAGGTAGCCGGCGTCAGCAACTACCGGTCCGACGGAACCGAGGTGCCCAGAATTATCCACCCATCCAATGTCATGATCATCAAGCTGGACATGGAAGATGGAGAGCGGGAAAAGATATTCGCGAGGCGGTCAGAATGAGCAGACATCAGAAGAGGATAACCATTCCCGTAAGCTGGCCCATCTCCAAGAAGAGCCATGCCTGGGTGGCCAAGACCAGCCCCGGACCCCATTCCGCGGCCGAGAGCATGCCCTTAGTGACGGTAGTCAGGGATATGCTCAAGCTGGTGGACAACGCCCGTGAGGCCAAGAGGATTCTCTACGAGGGCAATGTGCTTGTGGACGGACGGGCTCAGAAGGATTACAAGCTGCCGGTGGGCATATTCGATGTCATATCCGTGCCAGCTTTAAATCAGCAGTACCGCATGCTCAAAGATGAGAAGGGAATGTTTTATCTCAGCCTTCTCGAGTCTGGAGCCGTCCGAAAGCTGGCCAGGATCGAGGACAAGACCGTCCTCAAGGGCAAGAAGCAGCAGCTCAACCTATCCGACGGCTCTAACAAGCTGGCAGAAGGCGACTTCAAGGTGGGCGATTCGCTGGTGCTCTCCATCCCCGATAAGCAGATAGAGGATCAGATAGGCTTCCAGGTTGGAAATCTGGCCATGGTCGTGGGCGGAAGGCACTCCGGCCAGACGGGAAAAATCAAGGAGATCATCACCGTGAAGAGCTCCCAACCCAACCGGGTCATCATCTCCGGAGACAAGGAGTTCGAGACCATCCAGGATTATGTTTACATGATCGGCAAGGATGAGCCTGTGATCAAGCTGGGGGCTGTTAGATGAACGCCAATCTCGTTCCCCGCGTGGACAAGGTTGTGGTGCATATAGGCGTAGGTGAGAGCGGCCAGAGGCTGGTCAACGCCGAAACCATCATGAAGACCATAACCAAGCAGCAGCCCGTTCGCTCCATTGCCAAGAAGACCCTGCCCACCTTCGGAATCAAGAAGAATGAGCCCATCGGTGCCAAGCTCACCCTGCGAGGCAAAGCGGCGGAGGAGTTTCTCGGCATTGCTCTCAAAGCAGCCGGGAGTAGCCTCAAGAAGAGCCAGTTCGACCAGCAGGGCAACTTCTCCTTCGGCATTGAGGAACACACCGACTTCCCGGGCATGAGATATGATCCCGAGATAGGAATATTCGGAATGGACGTCTCAGTGGCCATGAAGAGGGCCGGATACAGGATAGCACAGAGGCGGATATGCCAGAAGAAGCTTCCAGTACGGCAGAGGCTGAAAATGGACGACACCATGGATTTCGTGGCCAAAAAGTTCGGCATTGAGATCTTGGAGGCAGCATGAAGAAAGGAAAAAAGGTCTACGGAAGAGGCGCAAACCTGTGCAAGCGCTGCGGCAATAAGAACGGCCTGGTGAGAAAGTACGGGATATACCTCTGCAGGCAGTGCTTCCGAGAGATCGCCCCTGAGATGGGCTTTGAAAAGTATTCGTAGGTGGCTGCAATGTTATTGGATCCACTGGCCGATGCCCTTTCCGTAATTAAAAATGCGGAGAGCGTGGGCAAGCCTGAATGTACCATCCATCCCGCCTCCAAGCTCATTGGAAGAGCTCTGAAGGTTATGGCGGATAGAGGATACATAGGCGAGTTTGAATTTGTTGATGACGGAAAGTCGGGAATGTTCCGGGTGAAGCTTTTGGGCAAGATCAACCGCTGCGGCGTGATCAAGCCCAGGTTCTCCACCAAGGTGACCGAGATGGAGAAATGGGAGAAGCGATTCCTCCCTGCCAGGAACTTCGGAGTTCTGATTCTCAGTACCAGCAAAGGGGTCATGGCTCATTCCGATGCCAGGTCCCAGTCTCTGGGCGGTCAGCTCCTGGCTTATGTATATTAGGTGATCGCAATGGTCAAAGAGATCGCACGAGCGGTAGAGATCCCGGAAGGAGTTGCCGTATCCGTAGAAGGAAATACGGTTAAAGTAAAGGGGCCCAAGGGTGAGGTATCCCGGCAGCTCTCTTATCCCGAGATAGAGATCAAGAACCAGGACTCTCAACTGATCGTGAATTCCAGGCTCGACAGAAAGCGCCATCGAGCAATGGTGGGAACCTTGGCTGCGCATATAGGCAATATGATCGCCGGCGTAACCCGAGGATATGAGTACAAGATGAAGGTAGTGTACTCTCACTTTCCCATACAGCTCAAGGCGGCTTCCGATGAGCTCATCATAAGCAACTTTCTGGGTGAGAGAAAGTCTCGATCCGCCAGGATTCTTCCCGGCGCCAAGGTCGAGATAGGCAAAGATGAAGTGACTATAACAGGCATCGACAAGGAGCAGGTTGGCCAGACCATGGCCAACATAGAGCAGGCTACCAGGGTGCATGGTTTCGATATCAGGATATTCCAGGACGGAATTTACCTGGTGGAGAAGAGGTGACGACAGTGGCAGAGAGGTTGCTAAGAGTCAGAACCCGGCAGAAGTCAAAGAAGCCCGAGTTCAACTTCCATGATTCACACAAAAAGAAGCGGCTGGCCACCAGTTGGAGAAAGCCTCGCGGCCTGCACAACAAGCTCCGGCAGCAGATAGCGGCCAAGGGAAAGCTGGTCCGACCGGGCTTTGGCAGCCCCAAGGCTGTCCGGGGATACCATCCCTGCGGCCTGCCTGAGGTGCTGGTGAACAACGTGGCTGAGCTGGAAAAGGCGCAGGGCTTTGCCGTACGCATAGCTTCTGCCGTGGGCAGAAGGAAGCGCCTGGATATAGAGGCTAAGGCGGCGCAGGCCGGCCTCAAGGTTCTCAATGCCAAGGGAGGCGCCTGAGATGCCAGGATTTACTACCCAGCGGCGTCTGGCTGCAGCCGAATTGAAGGTTGGCGAGAGCCGGGTCTGGATCAATCCCGATCAGGAGATGGCCGGAGATCTATCCGATGCCATAACCCACGAGGACATCAGAGCTCAGATTCAGGCCGGAAACATCAAGGCCAAGCCCAAGAAAGGCAACAGCCGGGGCAGAATCAGAGCCAGGGCCGAGAAGCGGGCCTACGGCCACTGCAAGGGGCCGGGCCACAGAAGAGGCGCCAGCGGCGCTCGAAATCCCAGAAAAGAGCAGTGGATGACCAAGATCAGAGCTCTCCGAAAGAGGCTGCGGGAACTGCGAGAGGGCGGCCAGATAGACAGCCATGCCTACCGCTTGCTTTACCGCAAGTCCAAGGGCGGCGAGTACAGAAATCTGGCCCACCTGAATTCTTACATCAAGGCCAAGGGCCTTGCCAGAGGTGAGTGACTTGGCTACTGGACCTAGGTACAGAGTCCCCTTCCGCAGGCGGAGAGAGGGCAAGACCAACTATCATGTTAGATACAAGCTGATACTATCCAAGAAACCCAGAGTTGTAATCAGGAAGAGCAATGCTGGCACCACATTGCAGCTGGTGCTGGCCGAGCAGACCGGGGACAAGACCCTTCTCACGGTCAACTCCCGCTCCCTGGAGGACTTCGGATATACCTTCAGCAAGGGCAATATTCCTGCCGCTTATCTCACCGGCCTGCTCTTCGGCAAGAAGATGCTGGCTTTGGGCATAAGCGAAGGAATAGCAGACATAGGCCTGCATTCCTCTACTAAAGGAAACAGGATCTATGCCGCAGTTAAGGGTGTAGTGGATGCAGGCGTGGATGTGCCTTACGGCGAAGAGATACTGCCAGAAGAGGATAGGATCCGTGGCCAGCACATAAAGGATTACACCGGTGCGGATATCGTGGCCCAATTCGAGCAGGCTAAGGAGAAGATACTGGGGTGAGCTTATGGACAAGAAAAGAAAACAGCGTGATTTTTACCAGGAAGTATGGGTCCCCAGGACCAGGCTTGGAAAGCTTGTCTCTGAGGGCCAGGTAACCACCTTCGATGAGGCGGTGGCCTCAGGCCTGCCCATAAAGGAGGCCGGCCTGGTCGATGTGCTGGTGCCGGGATTGGAGGATGAGGTCCTGGATATCAATATGGTTCAGAGGATGACCGACTCGGGAAGAAGGGTCAAATTCAGAACCACAGTCATAGTTGGAAACCGGGACGGATATATTGGTCTTGGCGAGGGCAAAGATGTCCAGGTGGGAAAGGCCATCAAAAAGGGCATCGATAACGCCAAGATGAATTTGATGAAGGTTAAGAGGGGCTGCGGAAGCTGGGAATGCGGCTGCGGCCAGGGCCATACTGTGCCTTATGAGGTAACCGGCGAGTCCGGAAGCGTTCGGGTAGTTCTCATTCCAGCGCCACGGGGCCTGGGCATAGCTGCCGGGGAGACATCCAAGAAGGTCATGGACATGGCCGGGATCAAGGATGTTTGGACCAGGACGGCCGGGTCCACCCGCACCACACTCAACTTCGCCAAGGCCACATTCAATGCCCTCATCAATACCATACAAGTGAGGGCCTGAAGATGTTTGCCATAATCAGACTGCGCGGCGAGGTGAACCTTCGCCCGGGCATCAAGTCCACACTGGAGATGCTGCGCATGCACCGGGTCAACCATTGCGTGGTGGTAAAAGAGGATGAGCATTTCAGGGGCATGATCCAGAAGGTAAAGGACTATGTGGCCTGGGGAAAGATCGATGACCAGACCCTGACTCTGCTCTTGGAGCGGCGGGGCAGGCTCTCCGGAAACCGCCGGCTGACAGAGGATTTCTTAAAGGAGAATACATCCTATGGCTCCTTTGGGGAGCTGGCAACTGCGGTCAACTCCGGTGCAGCAAGCCTGAAGGATCTGGGAATCAAGCCTATATTCAGACTGCATCCTGCCAGGAAGGGCCTGAAGACCATCAAGAAGACCGCACAGCAGGGCGGAGACCTGGGCTTCCGAGCCGATTTGGCGGATCTTATCAAGAGGATGAGGTGAGAGAAGCATGGTTAGACCAAAGACAAAGGAACGCAGAGGCCACCGGACCTATCACGGCAAGCATAAGAATCATAGAGGCGGCGGCACCCGTGGCGGCAGGGGAGATGTGGGCAAGTGCAAGCACCACTTCATGCGCTCCATGCTTCTCGGCACTCAGATGGGCCAGCATGGATTCGTCCGGCTTCCCCTGACCCCGGATGTCGAGACCGTTAACGTGGGCGTACTGGACCAGATGGCAGGGCCGGAGGGCAGTATTGAGCTCTCCGGGATGAAGGTTCTAGGCAGCGGCAAGGTAACCAGGAAGCTGTCCGTCAGCGCGGCGGGATTCTCTGCGACGGCTAAGGAAAAGATCGAGGCTGCTGGTGGTCAAGCAGAAGTAGTATGAACCAGCAGAGTTTCTTTTATGCGATAGAGCCCTTTGTGCGCCGGCTCCCTTCGGTGGAGCGGCCCACAGGGCACGTCCATTTTAAGAGAAAGCTAAGCTGGACCCTAGCTATTCTGATGCTTTACTTCGTCCTGGGAAACATACCCCTCTTCGGGCTGTCCAAGGCGTCCATTGATATATTCAGCGCCTATCGCGCCTTTTTTGCCGGATCCTTCGGCTCCATGATGCTCCTGGGCATAGGACCTATAGTCACAGCATCCATCGTACTGCAGCTTCTGGTTGGAGCCCAGATCATCAAGCTCAATCTAAGCGATCCGCGAGACCAGGCCATTTATCAGGGCACCCAAAAAGCCCTGGTCTTTGTGATGGTAGCAGTGGAGGCTCTGCCTCAAGTTGTGGGAGGCTACCTGCTGCCCGATGCCGGGCTGGCCACTACTCTAGGGGTCACCACAGGCATAATCTCATTATTGATCTTTATTCAGGTCTTCGTGGGCGGATCTCTTATCGTCTATATGGATGAGGTCGTATCCAAATGGGGCGTGGGCTCAGGCGTGGGTCTGTTCATCGTGGCCGGAATCGCCCAGCAGCTTGTGACAGGTATCATCAATCCTGCCTCAGGCGACGGCGGACTTCCCGTGGGCATCATACCCAAGTGGATCTATATCATCTCCCAGCAGCTTATCGGATTTGATACCATATTCACATCAGAGGGGCTTCAATATATATTCGTCACCGGCGGAATTCTAGCCCTGATATCCACCATCATCATCATACTGTTGGTGGTGTTCGTGGAGTCCACCAGAATTGAGATTCCCCTGGCCCACAGCCGGGTGAGGGGCGCACGCGGGAGATTCCCGGTCAAGCTGGTTTACGCCTCGGTTCTGCCCATGATCCTGGTGCGGGCCATACAGGCCAATATCCAGATGCTGGGATCTCTGGTCGCCTCCAAGGTCGGCGCAGTGACCACAGCGACGGTAACAGGAGAAGGCATTACAACAGTTTACACCGGCTACTCCAGCTTCCTGGGAGACTTCATCTCTCAGGCCAGGTATAATGCGGCCACCGGAGCGGCCATGAGCGGATCATCGCCCCAGCCGATATCCGGCTTGATGTACTACCTGTCGCCCATCGGCGGCCCAAGCGACTGGATACCGAGCATGGTAGCCTCATCCAATGCCGGAATGACTGAACTGGGCTTCTCGCCCATTGCTATTTGGCAGATAGTGCTGCATGTCCTGACCGACTCCGTATTCCTGATCCTGGGCGGCATACTCTTCGCCATATTCTGGATTGAGACCACGGGCATGGGACCCAAGAGCGTGGCAGCCAAGATTCATAACTCCGGGCTGCAGGTTCCTGGTTATCGCAGGAATCCCGCCTCCATAGAGCGGCTGATGGAAAGGTACATCCCCAAGGTGACTGTGATCGGCGGCGTTATCATCGGCCTCTTGACCCTGATCGCCAGCCTGCTTGGCACTTTAGGCGGCGCAGGCGGAACGGGGCTGCTCCTGGCGGTGAGCATTGTCTATAGGCTCTATGAGCAGATAGCAAGCGAGCAGATTCAGGAGATGTACCCCATGATGCAGAAGTTCTTCGGAGCATCGGCATGAAGAACGGGCTGATGAAGTCTCTGGACAGAGCCGCCCTGGCGGTGGGCTTTGTCCTCTTTTTTGGGATTATGGTCAGCTCAGATCTAAGAAATAGCCTGGGTGTTGCTACCGGGCATCTCATCGGATGGCTTCCAGATATCCTGCCCTTTCATGTGGTGCTCTTCATTTTGGCTGCTGTGACGGGGCTTTATGCCAGCCTGATTCAGAAATACACCATGGACTGGGAGTTTCTGAGGGTGCAGCAGGAGAAGATGAAGCGGCTTCAGCGCAGCATGAAAGAGGCCCAGCTTTCCGGGGATCAGGCCAGGATTCAGAGTCTGCAAAGCGAGCAGATGAAGATGGTCTCGGAGCAGGGCAAGATGATGCAGATGCAGTTCAAGCCCATGCTCTACATCGGCATCATATCCATACCCCTGTTCATGTGGGCCTATCTCTATATCGGCGAGCATTCCGCCCTGACCATGACCTTTCCCTTCTGGGGGGAGCATGCCATCAATACCACTGTCCTGGGCCCTATACTCTACTGGTTCTACTGGTACTTCGTCTGCTCTCTGCCGGTATCGCAGATCATCAGAAAGGCCCTGGACATAGGGAGCATGAGCTAGGATGATCATCACCATCAGTGGTGCGCCTGGAACCGGCACATCCACTTTGGCCCGCGCACTCTCTGCGGAGATGAAGCTGCGCTGGGTCAACTCCGGCAGCCTCTTCCGCAAGATCGCCGCTGAAAAGAACATCTCGGTCAAGGATATGAACCGCCTGGCGGAGAGAGGTCCGGAGATAGACTATCTCATTGACGACGCCCAGAGGTCTCTGGCCAAGGACGGAAGCGGGGGAGTTTTCGAGGACCAACCTGCGCACCCGCGCCGAGCGCATAGCCAAGAGGGAGGCCAAGCTGGTCGAGGACGCCATGGCCGAGACGCGGGCGCGGGAGGAGAGCGAGGCGCGGCGGTACAAGATGTACTATAACATAGACATCAACGATTTTTCCAACTACGATCTGGTGGTGGACAGCGGAAAGTTCGATGAAACAGGGACGCTGGCCATTGTCCTGGCGGCAGTGAGGTGCAGAGGGTGCCAGTGATCCATCGCCCGGATAGGGATAGGGATAAAGATCGGTCAACCAGGGAAGGCCATTATGGCCGGCAGTCTTCCTCGGGGGCTAAAACCCATTCTCCATCATCTTCGGCAGCTTGCCCTCCTCCCGGCCAGGAGGCCAGTTATCCTCAGATCCTTCCTTCCGACCGCAAGAGATCGATCCTGGTCAAGCGAAAGGGCAAAACCGATGCCTCATTTGGCCTGCCTCCAGACAAGCGCAGCCTCAAGCAGCATCTTTCTTTGGGCGCCATCAATCTGGACAAGACCTCCGGGCCCACCAGCCATGAGGTGGCGGCCTGGGTCAAGCGCATACTGGAGGTGGACAAAGCCGGGCACAGCGGCACATTGGACCCCAAGGTCACAGGAATTCTGCCGGTGCTCCTGGGCGATGCCACCAGGATCATGGAGACCCTGCTTTTGGCGGGAAAGGAGTACATATGCCTGATGCGCCTGCATAAGCCTGTGCCCAAGAAGCAGATCATGGAGGTCTGCCAGGAGTTCATGGGCCCCATCTTTCAGAAGCCTCCCCTCAAGTCCTCCGTGGTCAAGGAGCTGCGGATCCGGACCATCTATTATCTGGATGTTCTGGAGATCGAGGAGCAGCATGTCTTGATGCGGGTGGGCTGTGAGGCAGGCACTTACATCAGG
>NOLC01000187.1 GCA_002256595.1 Methanosaeta sp. NSP1
TCCTGAAGATCCGCCAGAGGGCCTCGTCCTCGCGAATGGCCTGTGCAGTAGTATCCACCACCCTGCGGTCAACATTCAGCTCCTTGGCGATCTGGGCGTGGGGGATCTCAATGCCTCCCGAGACCACCCGGGCCTCTTCATTGATCTGAAAGCCCCTCTGCAGGATGAGACGGATGACCTTCTCCTGAGCCGGGTACCTTCTGAACTTGTCTAAAATCTCCTGCCACATGCTGAGTCATACCATAAATGCCTTAAAAGTACAAAAGGGCTTGCTTTGCGCCCTTACCCTCCAAAAGTGTGCCTTGAAAAAGAGAGCCCTGGATCCCGGCTCAGGAGAACATCTCTTTAGGAGCCTGGGGGTAATGCTTTCGCGCCCTGGAGATGGTGTCTTCCAGATGCTTCTGGGTGATCTTGGTCTCATCCATGATGGCATGGTGCAGCGCCGCTTTGAGCACCTTCTCCACCAGATCCCTTCCCGAGAAGCCCTCGGTCAGGCGGGCGATCTCCTGCAGGTCCACGCCCTCCATCTCCACCGGAATGGTGGCGGCATTCTTTTTCAGTAGGGTCAAGCGCTCCGCCTGATCGGGCAGCTTGAACTCTATCTCCTCCTCGAAGCGGGAGCGCACCGAGGCATCCAGCACCTCGATCTGGTTGGTGGCGGCTATGGTGCAAACGCCCTTCCTGGCTGATATCCCGTCCATCTCCGTGAGCAGGGAGTTGACGATCTCCGAGACATCGCCTCGCAGATCCTGATACCGCCGGTCCAGAGCAATGGCATCCAGCTCATCTATGAAGACTATGCAGGGGGCCATCCCCTCCGCCTTCTCATAGAGACTGTGGATCTGCCGGGAGCCCTCCCCCACAAACTCTCCAATCAGGCTGGTGGACTTGACCGCCAGCATGGGAACTCCCGTCTCCACAGAGAGGGCCTTGGCAATCATGGTCTTTCCCGTGCCCGAGAGGCCGTAGAAAAGTATGTTCTTGGGCGCCCACCGACCGAACTTCTCCGGCTCGGCCAGGAACCTCTGCACGATCTTGACCTTGCGCTTGGCCGTCTCCTGGCCCACTATATCCTCAAAGCGGACATCATAGGCGACCTTATCCCTCTGCTTCTCCTTCTGCTCCACCTTGATCGTGGTCTTCGCCCCCATCACCGAGGAGCGGGGATGGACCTTCACCACCTGGAAGGCATAATCGGGATAAAGCCGGCTGTCGAAGAGATAACACCCGGAGTACAGCTTCTCTCCATACCACTGCTCCTGAGCATAGCGCTGGAACAGCCTGGGATCGGAGACCACCGGATGCTCCTGAAATGCGCTCTTAAGAGGGTAGCCCGCCGGACGCAGCAGCACGAATCTCGCCCCGATGGCCTTTATCTTCTCCAGCTTGGCCCCCTGGGCCTTGCTCTGGCTCTTTTGGATGGATCGCACGAAATAAAGAGGGCAGGCATTGATAGTTAAATCTATTGGCTTCGTATCGCCTTTGCCCGGGATTGCTCCTGGGGTTCCGACAGTAATTAATATTACCTCTTCCAAGCATTGGCCATAGAATATAGAGTAGGAGGATCTTAATGGCAGGTGGAAATGGGCTGGCTATTGGTTTGATGGTTATCGGATTCGTAATATTATTCTTGGTACCCCTCGCCTTCTTAACGACCTTGTTTAACGTCCCATAGGCGAATCGGGGATACTTTTTATTTTTTGGCTTTACCCTTAGTCCTGGTTTTGGCTCCGGGTCTTATATTTGATTTTGCAGCTTAACACGGCATACGACTTTGATGACTATTGCAGACGCCGCGAAGGGCTTCAGGCTCTATTAGGGGAGCAAAACTTAATGCCTTGGCTGCGACTCTAAGAGAATCGGAGGTATTTGGAGAATGGGATGTAATTGTTCAATAGCAGTCCTGGCCTTTGCCGCATGCCTGTGCATGACTGCCCTGGCCCAGGGCTCTGACAATGTGATGGTCGAGCCGGAGTTTTCAGGAGACGATCTCTCCGGCAGCCAGATAAGAGATGAGGTGGGATGGGGAGATTATGCTGATGTCAATGACTCCAGCCTGTCCTTTAGAAATGAGAGCCTTTTCATCATCAGAAAAGATACCGGCATGAGTCCCAATGTTCCGGATTGGGGTGTCAGGTCGCCCCCAGTTTTGGATAGAGCCGGAGTGGCTCTGGCGGCAGGAAGCTGGACCCTCACCCTTAATGACCTGGCCAAAAGATATCTCAAGCTCAACCTTTATCAGAGCGGCGATGCCGTCTTCGGCTCAGGAGAGCTGGAAGACAGCGGAGTGACAACTCCGGTCAGCGCGGGAGGCAGCGTTCTGGGCAACCGTCTGGCGCTATTCGTCATTCCGGCCGGCAGCCAGAATATGTTCCGCCTCAGCCTGACCATCCAGCCCGGCTCCATGAACGGCGACTATATCTTCACCGCCCCGGGAGTAAATCAGCCCGGTGTGGCCTTTGGCAGCCTTATGGCGCCCCTGACCCCGGCGCCGCTGCAGACCGCCCCAGCCGATAAGGCCTCCCCGGTCGGCCAAACCCAGCCAGCGGCCATGCCAGGAGCATTGTCGTCTGCTTAGATAGCAGCAGAGAAGACAGACCGGATAAAGGAATTCCGGAGACCTCTCCGGAATGCTTTTTTTGCCCAGCATAGAACGCATTCATGAATCCTGATTGGCACCCTAAACTACGAAAACGATTGTAGCACACTTTCGGTCATGATATGGAAGAAGCCCCTGATGGTGGTGCATATCAGCGCCCAGAAGGTGAGACGGCCATCTTCGAGCTCCCGTCTTTTTGCGCCGGCGGGAGGACAAGGACCCTCAAGAGTACGGCCTGGACACTCTCTGATGTCAGGAAGAAGAAGTGAGGACTGGCTTAAGCCGCCACAATTGTATTTCTTCTCTCTTACTGCTTTCTTCTCTTCTATGCCATCACCTGCTCCTTCAGGATGTAGCGGATCAGGTCCTCCGAAAGCTTGGTCTCCCTCTGCAGCTTCTTGACCGTATCCTCGATGCTGTTTCCATCGGCCATGAGGCTGTTTATCCTGCCCACAACCTTCTCCCCTACGGCGTAATACTCATCTATGTCTTTCCTGTGGCCCCAGACATCTCCCTTCAAAAGCTGCACACCCTGGATCTCCAGGAACTGCTGGGCGGCCTTGGACATGGTCTCATGGTAAGACGGCGGAATCTGCACCGCTCGCAGACGTGGACAGGACTGAACCAGGTTCATCACATCCATATTGGAGGCCCGGAAGGCCAGATGAACCAGTTGCTCGTTCCTGTTTAAGTCTGTGATCTCCTTTTTAGAACTAACTACCCTCAGCTTCATAGGCTAAACAATGCTCTTAAAATATTTATAGATAATGGTAATCATAGTAATCCTTAATTAGATATACTGAGATCGGTAACTCAATTAAGGAATATTTGCGAATAGGTGATAAAAGCAAGGGATATCTCCGGAGTTATGTTAGGGAGTTGCATATGTTTATTATATAAACAGATATTTATATTTGCAATGCAAAACCAGCTTGGGCATAGCAATAGAAGCTCGATCGGCTCCAAGAAACTGCCTTCTGAAATAAAAACATACCTGCCCTCTGCTCTCTCCCTTTCCGGCTGTTTCCTTTTCTTAAGGCCAAAAATCATGCCGCCCGTTCTTGGACCGATGCCGTCTCAATCCAGTCCTTTTTCACTGCGGAAGTCCCTCAAGGCAGAGGCGCAATTCTCAAGCAGCTTCGCTGCCAGATCCTGACTGGGCCAGGACCCCAGGCCGCAATCCGGACCGGTAGCCCTCAGCCTCTCCCCAAATCGGCCATAGGCTTTCTCCAGCCTCTTTTTCATAACCGCGGGCGACTCCATATCCATTATCTCCCGCCCGAGCCTGGGCATATCCTGCCAGAGATTGGTGCCCAGTCTCTCATTGAGCTGGGCGGACATGGATAGGATGTCGGTGCGGGCGATCCCCGCCCGGATAAAGCTGTCCGTGTCCTCCAGTATTTTTTTGTCTATCAGCTCCAGATAGTCGGGATGGGAGGCGGACTCGATCCCCACGATGCTTATGCCGCAGACGCGGGCGCAGATCTCAGCATAAAGCGGCGAGTGCAGATGAACCTCGCAGTCCATGCCCCGGCAGGGCCGGCTGGCTATATCCAGAGCCTGCATGATCTCATCTTCTGAGAAGATGATATTAGAATTCATTCCCAGGCTCGGCTCGTCTATAGAGGCCACCGACATCTTGCCCTCCTGCCTGGCCTTCTCCAGGAATCGGGCCATGCTCTCTGCCAGATTGAAGAGAACATCGGTGTAACATGTGGCACCAAAGGCGGAAAGATAAAGCTCCAGGGGGCCGGTGACGCAGACTCTGACATTTTCTCCTGAAGAAAACGCCCCAAGCTCCCGGATAATAGCATTCTCTCTCTTGATCAGATAGGGGCTCTCGGACTGATCCGGCTTCTCGATCTCGTCCATGAACATGCCAATCATATCCCGGAACTGGGGATATGTGGGGCACTCCACGCCTGCCTGCCTCTTGATGGCCAGAACGCTGCCCACCAGATCCAGATACCCTTCGCGAGAGAGCTCTTTTATCTGCACTCCATGAGGCAGGGGAAAGCTGCCTATATCGTCATAGAATATGCCCTCAACTGGTCGAGACACTCATTTCACCTCTGGAATTGCACTCTCAGGCCCGATACCGGCACGGCTCTAAAAGAATCGCCTCAGAAAAGCCTTTAATGAGGCATATTCTCCATCCATCTTCTCGAAGCTCTCCTCGAGCTCATCCAGCCGGGCCATGGCCGGCGGCAGGGGCGGATTAATGCCTGTAGCTCTTACGATCTCATCCGGGAACTTGGCCGGGTCGGCAGTTTCCAGCGAGATGCATCCTCTCCAGTCACCGCATCGCTGCAGGTACCTCATGAGGCCGGCCCAGGCCACCGCCCCGTGCGGCTCCAGCAGAACCTTATGCTGGCTGAATGCTTCCTTGATGGTCCGGCGGGTCTCTTCATCGGTGATGGATACTGCATAGAGGTCCTGTCTCATGGCCGAGAGGTCCGGCTGCCTGTTAACCCGTCCGATCTCATCCATCTGCCCACCATAGAGGGAGAAGAGGCGGGCCAGGTTGCTGGGGTGGCCCACGTTCATGGCATTGGATATGCAGTTTTTGCTGGGACGGATGGGCTCGTAGAGGCCGGTTTGCATGAAACGGGGAAATTCATCGTTCTCATTGGTGGCCACCACGAACCTCTTCACCGGAAGGCCCATTTTCATGGCCAAGAGACCGCCCATCAGATCTCCGAAGTTGCCGCTGGGAACGGAGAATATAACCTTCTGGTCCGGCGCAGCCACGCGGGAGCGGGCATAAAAGTAATAGACCGCCTGGGGCAGCAGCCTTCCAATATTGATGGAATTGGCTGAGGAGAGGTTTAGTTGAGACAGCTCAGGATCGACAAAGGCTTGCTTGACCAGGGCCTGGCAGTCGTCGAACTTTCCCTCCACTGCCAGGGGAAATATATTGCTGCCCAGGGTGGTCATCTGGCGGCGCTGCCGGTCGGTAACCTCTTTTTCCGGGAACAATACCACTACCTTGACATTGTCCAGGCCGAAGAAAGCATGAGCCACGGCTGAACCCGTGTCTCCCGAGGTGGCGGTGAGGATGAGTATGCTTCTGCCTTCCTGCTTCAGGAAGTACTGAATCAGCCGGCCCATAGCCCTGGCTGCGAAGTCCTTGAAGGAGCAGGTGGGTCCGCGGTCCAGGCGCAATACATACTTCTCGTCATAGGCTCTCTCCACAGGCACCTCATAGTTGTAGGCATCCTGCAGCATCTCTCGCAAGTCCCGGTCAGGGACCAGATGGCCCAGGTAGGGGCTTATGACCTCGCGAGCGATCTCCGGGTAGCTCATCTTGGGAAATTCGTCTATCAGTTTTCTCGGGATGGTGGGAATCTTCTCCGGCATAAAGAGCCCCTTGTCCGGGGCCTGGCCCATGAGCAGCGCGGCTTTGAAATCCACACCCTGGGGATGGCCATTGGTGCTGAAGAATTGGATGGGCGACATGGTCTTAAAAGATAGATCTGAGCAGATCTTTAAGGCTTTGCCAGGAATACCAGGGATATCTATATATTCGATCATTGTCTTATATAGAATCGTTTGATGCCGAAGGACATATGGCATATGATGGCAAGAGATGCAATAGAGCGAATGGTTAGACTGCTTCAGATATGGAGGACAGCTTGCTGAGATCGGATCTGGAATGTGCCTTTGAGGGTGCCGCGTGCGTCTGCACAGATTTAGGACTGGGATTGGGATCGCCTTCTCCAGGCCCAAAGCCCGGCCCCCAGTTGCCCCAGAAGAAAAAGCCTAAGATCCTTTAAAGAATGCCAATGGCCCGAAGATGCGTCTCGCGCTTGCGGGCCATATATTTATTATAGATTAAATATCCTCCCGCAATGGCCAATCCGTCTCGGCATAGGAGAAAGCCTGTGCCTTTCCCTGGGCCATGCCTTATCCAGGCGAGGGAAACGGCCTCTTATAACTCTTCTCCCAATACGTCTTCCGCTTATGTCTTCGGGCAAAGCAATGCCATGCAGAATAGCAGGGACAGGTTGGCCAGAAATCCTTTGTTTTAGCATGCTGCCTGGCAGGGCAAAGGTGCAATTTGCGGCGGCGGTGAGGGAATATTTAAGTATTAGTTTCAGCTAAGTTGGTCACGAATGATGGTCGTATCGCCCGATTTAAAAACAAATATAAAAAGGAGGAAATGAGATGGCGTTCTACACGTTGGGCCTCACCTTTAATCTTGTGATACTCCTTACAGTTATTATTCTGGCTGTTTGGATATATGGTATATATTTCAACTTTAAGAAATGGGGTCTCGGATCCACCGGCTACCATGACCAGTTGCGCAATAGCTTCTGGCTTTTTCTGGCAACCTGGGTTCATGAGGCATTTAAAGACGGCTTATGGGTATTTCTGAGAACGGTTGTGCTTGATGTTCTTTTGCTGAGGAGAACTCTAGCCAGAAGCCCGGTGCGCTGGGTTATGCACATGTCCATGTTCTATGGATTTCTGGCACTGGCAGCCATGTCGGGATTTGCTCTTTTCCTGGATATCATCGAGCACTTCAATCTGGCCGGTCTGGCCCACGAGGCGGAGATGGTAAAAGAGATGCTGGGTCTGCCTTTCGATGTATTCGGCTACCTGCTGCTCATCGGCGCCACCATTGCTGTGTCCAGGAGGATCTTCCTCAAGTTCGTCAGGGATAACACCACCGCCTATGATGCCTTCTTGATCGGTGCGGTTTTCCTGATCACCATCACCGGATTTTATGCCGAGTGGATGCGCGGCAATTCTTTCCTCATCGGGAATCTCTTTGAGTATCCCATATATGCCCCCCACTTCGCCCTGATTCATACCGTGCTGGCCATCGGTCTGTTCGCCCTGATCTTGCCCTGGAGCAAGTACATCCACGTCATAGCCACACCCATGACCCTGATAGGCAACCGAGGAGGAGAGTAAAAATGGCTGATCAAAAGAATTCCAAGCCCTTGATGTCGGGCTTTATGATGTCCACCCAGCTCCTGGAGGTAGACGGATGCAATCGCTGCCAGGAGTGCATGAAGTGGTGCCCCACCTTCGCTGTTAGGCCGGACAGGCCGGGCATCACGCCCATGTACAAGAATGCCCGGTGGAGAGAGCTCATGGCCAAGAGCCACAGCCTGAGGGCCAAGATCTTCGGAGCCAAGCCCCTCAATGACGATGAGATGAAACAGTTCACTGAGGACACCTATAGCTGCACCACCTGCGGCGTCTGCGGCACGGTCTGCGAGGCCGGAATCAAGACTGTTGAGCTGTGGGAGGCCATGCGGCCCAACCTTGTAGCGCGCGGCGATGGCCCCGTAGGAAAGCAGTCTTTCTTCCCCAAGCTGATCGGGAGTGACAGAAATCCCTACATGGCCAAGCAAGAGGAGAGATTGTGCTGGATCCCAAAGGATGCCAAGGTACAGGAGTCAGGCGAATTAGTATACTTCGCAGGATGCACCGCCGCATACAGGCAGCAGGCACTGGGAGTGGCTACTGTCAGGATTCTGAACAAGTTGAATGTAGACTTCGCTATGCTGGGCAAGGACGAATGGTGCTGTGCTTCTGCTCTGATCAGAACCGGCCAGAGAGATGTCATGGCCGAGCATGCCGTGCATAATGTCGATGCTCTCAAGGATGCTGGAGCCAAGAATGTGCTCTTCGCCTGCGCCGGCTGTCTGCGCAATGCGGCCATAGATTGGCCCATGTGGTATGAGGGCTATATCCCCTACGAGACCATGCCGCTCTCCGTATTCCTGCGGGACAAAATAAAGAACGGCGAGGTTGAGTACAAGGTGCCCCTGAACTACAGGTTCACTTACCATGATCCCTGCCACAATGGCAGGCACCTGATGCATCTCAAAGGAAAGGATTGGGCTTTTGAGGCCCCCAGAGAATGCGTCCAGTCCATTCCAGGCGTCAAGTTCCAGGAGATGGTGAGGAATAGGGCTCTGCAGAGATGCTGCGGAGCAGGCGGCGGCGTCAAGGCCGGAATTCCCGATCTGGCTATGGACTGCGCCATGGCCAGAGTCCAGGATGCAACTGATATCCAGGCAGAGGTCATTGCCTCAACCTGTCCGTTCTGCAGGCTGAACCTGATCGACGGCAGGAACACAGCCAAGTCCCCCATAAAGATGGTGGATATAGTTGAGATGATGGCCGCCTCCATGGGCCTGGATACTGCTATTCCTGAAAATCCGTATACCAAGTTCCAGTCCCAGGATGTCCTGGTCTGCACACCTACCGAGTGCAAGCTCGATACCGTAGAGCGCAAGGAGCCGGGCAAGGATCTGGTGGGCGAGGCTCATTAAAGGTGTCCGGAATTCCGGGCATTCTGTTTTTATATTTTTTTCCTGGTTAGTATATTTCTTTATCATATGAGCTTTTTTTCCCGCCCGAGACAGGCATTTGATTCAGGAAGATCCAACCGCCAACAGAGCAAGCAGCAGGCAGCAAAAGGATTTAATAGTGGCATGACCTGCAAGCAAGATTGCGAATGCTTTTTCAATAGCTTTCGCAAAGGATGGTGAAGCTTTGTTTAGAGGCCAGGAAGGCTCTTCCGAGGGCGGATTCGCACCCACTGCTCCGGTAGAGGTTGGAAAAGAGTATGAGGTCAGCATTGAGGACATTGCCCGTGAAGGAGACGGCATTGCCAGGGTGGAAGGATTTGTGATCTTCGTGGCTGATGCCAAGGTAGGCGACTCGGCAAAGATCCAGATCGACAAGGTAATGAGGCGTTTTGCCATCGGCCATAAGGTTTAAACCAGTAATTCTGCCGGAATATTGATAGGCCGGAGCCCTAATTGAGCCGGGCCTAATTCATATTTATCTGTTTTTATGAAAATTTTTGTTGCTGCTGAATCCTTGCCGTCTGGCTTAAAGCTTTGAGAGCGCAGACTCTAAATCAGCCAGGAACAGGTCGATCCTCTCTTGGCTCATATGCCCCATCAAAATCAGCCTCAGGGCTCGATTGGGCTCGCGGGTCATGGACACATGCCAGTCCAGTTTCATCAGCTCCTCCCGCACTGTTGCCGGTGATGGGACGGACAGAGCCACCACATTCATAACCGGCTCTATGAACGGCTCAACGCTTATCATCCGGGCTCCCGCCACCATGTGATAAGTGAGGTCCATGCAGTAGTCCACCACCTTCTGAAAACCCTCCCGGCCCAGATGCATCATCACCGCATATGTGGCCGCGGCCGCAGCCCCGCTCCGGGTGCCGGTAAGAGAGGCCTGCCGGGCCCGGGTCAGATAATGGGTCTCAGTCTCCAGAGCGCTGAGGCACTCGGGCCCCCGGAAGAGCAGGCCGCCGGCGGGAATGGTGCTCAGGCCCATCTTATGGGGATCGATGGTGATGGAGGAGACGCCGGGCAGGGAGAAATCCCACTTGAATCTTCTCTTTAGAAACGGAAGGACAAAGCCGCCGAAGGCTGCATCCACATGCAGGTGGATGCCCTTCTCCACTGCCAATCTGGCCAGATCTTCAATAGGGTCCACCTGGCCGAACTCAGTGGTCCCGGCTATGCCCACCAGGGCCACCGTCCTCTCATCCACAAGGCCCTCCACCGAAGAGAGATCTACTCTCAGGCTCTCATCAAGCTCTGCCTTTCGCACCTCCAGGGAGAGAAGATCTCCGATCTTGTCGAAGGAGAAATGGGCCGAGGCTGGGACCACGATGTTGCCATTTTTTATGCCAGCCTCATTTCTGGCCGCCCTGATGGCCTGGATATTGGACTCCGTGCCACCGGTGGAGACATAGCCGCAGGCATTGGGACAGCCCAGCAGCTCTCCCAGCATGGCCACCACCCTCTCCTCCATATCAGCCACGCCTGGAAACAGGCCCGGATCTCCCAGGTTGGTCTCCAGGAACATGGAATGAGCTCTTACGGCGATAGGATGGGGCTGGGTGCACATGGTGGAGAAGAACCGGTCATAACTGTAATCTCTCTCTCTGGTCTTCTCCAGCAGGCGCATGACCTCGTTTTCTGGAAGGCCTTTTTCTATCATTTCAGTTCCCGGTGGATATCTGCACTTACTGCTATTGCTGATCCAAAAGCTACTCCCTGTTTCTAAGAGCCCTGAGCGTCAGTATCTTCTCGCTCCTGGCCACCGTCTCCCGGACCGTAGCCACGGCATCGATGTTAGCGGAGATGCTGGTTATGCCTATCTCCACCAGCCTCTTGGCCATCTCAGGATAGGAGCCTGCCTGGCCGCAGATAGATGTCTTGACTCCGGCTTCGTTGCAGCGCTCCACCACATACTCAATGAGCTTGAGGATGGCGGGATGCAGCTCAGAATAAAGCCCGGCCACATTCTCATTATTGCGGTCCACAGCAAGAGTATACTGGGTCAGGTCGTTGGTGCCGAAGGATATGAAGTCGATTCCGTCCTCGATGAAGTCTTCAATGGTGAGCGCAGCTCCAGGGGTTTCGACCATTATGCCCACATCGATCTTCTCCAGGTCCAGGTCTTCCTGGAACATGATCTCCTTGGCCTTTTGGAACTCCCGGACATGCTGGACCATGGGCAGCATGATGCCCACATTGGTCAGGCCCATATCGTGCAGCTTCTTGAAGGCCCGAAGCTCCAGGCGGAAGTGATCCAACTCGGTGAGGTCGCGCCGGATGCCCCGCCATCCGAGCATGGGATTATGCTCATGAGGCTCGTTCTCTCCTCCTTCCATGGCCCGGAACTCATCGGTAGGCGCATCCAGGGTTCGCACCCAGACCGGACGGGGGAAGAAGGCGTCAGCCACGACCTTGATGCCCTTGGCCAGCTCGTCGATGTACTCCTCGCTCTTGCCGTTCTTGATATACCAATTGGGTGTCTTTCCCAGCCCAAGGATCATATGCTCTATGCGCAGCAGACCCACCCCGTCGGCCATGGTAGCTGCTGCCGCTTCAGCTCGGTCCGGCTCGCTGACATTAACCTTGATCTCTGTGGCCGTTATGGGCTTAGTGTAAACCACCCCACCGCCGCTGGCGGCTGACGCAGGCTTGGCGGGTGCGGCCAAGGCCACCCGGCCCTCGTAAACTGTGCCCTTGCCTCCGTCCACGGTGATCTCCATGCCGTCTTTTAATGTCGAGGTGGCCTTCTTGGTCCCCACCACGGCCGGGCAGCCCAGCTCCCGGCTGACTATGGCGGCGTGGCAGGCCATGCCTCCCTCGTCTGTGACTATGGCCCCGGCCCGCTTCATTCCCGGCACCATGTCCGGCATGGTCATTTTGGTGACCATGATATCTCCCGGTTTGACCTTATCCAGATCTCTGCCGCTGGATATGAGGCGCACTATGCCCGTGGCCACTCCCGGAGCAGCCCCGAGGCCGGTGAGAATCAACTTGCCGCTGGCCTCGAAAGATGAAGCCTCAGCTTTCTTGGCATTGACGATAGTGGTTATGGGCCGGGACTGGAGGATGTAGATCTTCCCCTTTTCCACACCCCACTCTATATCCTGGGGTATGCCGTAGTGCTTCTCCAGGATCTCGGCATAATCGGCGAGCTGTAAGGCCTCCTTGTCCGTAAGCACTACTGCATCCCTCTTCTTGGCCGGAACCTTAATCGTGACCGTCTTCTGGGTCTTGGGGTCCCTCTGGATCATGGTCTCTTTGGTGGCGATATATTTGCTCAAAATCTTCTTGGTTTTTCTGTCCACCACAAAGTTGTCGGGAGATACGCTGCCGCTGACCACCGACTCGCCAAGGCCCCAGGCACCCTCGATGACCACCAACGGCTCTCCGGTGGACGGCTGGGAACTGAACATGACTCCCGATTTCTCCGAGTCCACCATCTTCTGCACAATGGCGGAGAGGTTCACCTTTTCGTGCTCAAAGCCCTGCTCCACCCGGTAGAATATGGCCCGCGCCCCATATAAAGAGGCCCAGCACTTGCGAACCGCATTGAAGACCTCCTCAGCTCCCCGCATATTGAGGTAAGTCTCCTGCTGCCCGGCAAAGCTGGCATCGGGAAGGTCCTCCGCCGTGGCGCTGGAGCGGACGGCCACGAAGACCTGCTTTCCTTCCTGCTGGCATAGCTCATCGTAGCGGGACTTTATGGCCCTTTCTATGTCCTCGGGGACCTTGGCTTCCATTATCAGCTTCTTGGCTGTTATTTCGGCCTTGTGCAGCTCTGACTCCTGATTTACATCGACATCAAGAGCCGCAAAGATCTTCTTGGCTATGCCGGCCCGGTTGATGAAATCCCGGAAGGCCTGTGCCGTGACTGCGAATCCGCCAGGCACGGGAACGCCGATGTTTATCATCTCACCCAGGCTGGCACCCTTGCCGCCCACAAGGGAAAGATTCTCCTTTCCCACATCTTTCAGCCAAACAACAGAGTCCATGCAACAATCTACCCCATGTGGTGAATCTTCATCAGACGCGAGTATCTGATGCGCAATATCTGCCCATCCCTCCCTCATGACATTATATGAAGCTTTCACAGGATATATAGAGTATATACAATAGGATTTATCAGATGGAAGAGACGTGCACCTGCCATGTTCAAGAGATTCTGCGGGGCTGCCGATGCATTGGATATGCTTCTCTCTCGCTCTCATCCCTTGCAGCGCACCGATATGCTCCATGTTCTCCTGGCGGAGGGAAGGGTTTTGTCGCAGGATATCATCTCACCGCTCGCCCTTCCCGGATTTGATCGCGCCGCCATGGACGGTTTTGCGGTTCGATCGGAGGACACCAGAGGCGCCCGGCCCCATGCCCCGGTTTTTCTGGAGAGATTTCAGGCCGTGAGGACGGGCATGCCTGTTCCAGGCCAATATGATGCTGTGGTGATGCTCGAAGACTGCAAACTGCGCGGCGGCATACTGGAGATCACGGCTCAACTTCATCCCTTCAAGAACGTCTCTCGCATAGGTGAGGACGTTGCCGCCGGCGAGAAGGTCTTTTCCCAGGGGCACACCCTGAGGCCGCCAGATCTATCTCTGCTATCCGCTTTAGGGGTAGAAAATGTAGAGGTCTACGATAGGCCCAATGTGGCCATCATCCCCACGGGAGGCGAGCTGCTGGATATAGGCTCTCGGCCCCTTGGACCGGGAGAGGCCTATGAGATCAATTCGCTTATGGCCCGGCTCTATGCCCAGAAGTGGGGGGCATCAGCGCATAAAACGGAGATTGTACCCGATGACCAGAGGCTCATTCGCGAGGCTGTAGCCGCAAATGAGAAAGCGGATCTGATCATCATCATCGGTGGGACTTCCGTTGGAGAGAAGGATTACGTGCCCCGGATCTTGAGTGAGATGGGCGAGCTATTGGTGCACGGTGTGCGCCTGCAGCCGGGAAAGCCCACCGCCATAGGGGTCGTGGCCGGAAAGCCTGTGGTCTGCCTGCCCGGCTATCCGGTGGCCATGCTCTTCGATCTCTATTTATTCGTTCGACCGGCTCTGCAGAGGATCGGCCATAGAAGCGATCCTCAGCCCAAGGTCAGGGCTGCCCTGACCAGGAAGATCCCCTCCCGGCCGGGATATATCAGCCTGGTAAGAGTGGCCCTGCAGGGAGACCAGGCCGAGCCCATCATGATCTCCGGGGCGGGAATACTCAGCTCCGTGGCCAGAGCAGACGGATTTGTGGTGGTATCCGAGGCCAAGGAAGGGCTGGAGGCGGGAGAGATGGTGGATGTGCTCGTCTTTGAATAGTCTGAATGCAGCGGCTTGGGTGCATGAATAGAGCAGAGCGGACTATGCTCTTTGAGAGAGGCTGGAAATTCAGGCTACCACATAATCCATCAATTTTTGCCTGAGTTTTCGATCGTTCACCCATCATTCATCAATTTTTTATATCATCAAAAGGGCCTATT
>NOLC01000233.1 GCA_002256595.1 Methanosaeta sp. NSP1
CTCCCGGCAGATTGAAGTGTCTTCCACTTTTTTATATATTAATTATTATTATAAAACTATTAGGCTTTATAAAATCCGCTATAGTTCTCTATTTACCTTTGAAAATATAATAGTGATAATAGGTGTGCTTCCAATGAAAAGGACCTCGATTCCGACAGTTGCCATCTTAATTCCGCTTTTTTTAACTTATGCCAGCGGAGAGCCTTCGCCGATCCAACCCATTAGCCCTCTGATGGAAGATCGGGAGCAATCAAACTGGCCACGGCCAACCCTCACTAAAGGTCGGGGTGTTCGTGACCCTCCGCGCTTTCAATGGAATTGAAAAATCTATGCCGATCTGCGATCCTTTCCTGATAGATAATAATTGAGCTGATCGGAGATTATGTCTCTCAGGTTGGATTTGACTGTATAGCCAATAGCTTTTATCTTTCTGGCGTCGGATAGGAGTATGGGGACCTCAGCCGGCCGGAATCTATTGGCATCGAAATTGACCTTGATATCCCCTTTATTGGTCTGAACAATCATACCAAGATCTTCGGGCACAAATTCCAGTTCCTCTTTCAGCATCAACTCATCAATTCTGGTTCTTTCAAAATTCGTTCCGAAAATCCTCGATTCTTCCTTGATGAGCGGCTCAGCCACAGCCTTGTCTCCTGAAATTGTCTCGATTCTTTTTATCTCATAGCCGGCGCATTCCAGACTCAATAGCAGAAAGCTGATGACTGAGTTCGTTCTTTCCGATCCCTGGTTATAGACTTGGCCATATTCTCCCTTTTCGGCCAGAGTGATATAGCCGTCGATTATGTCCGAGACATGGCTCCAGTCCCTGAAGGCATTCACATTACCGATGCTTAAAAAGTCGATCTCTCCGAATTTCAGTTTCATGACCTGGCTGGTTATGGCCGAGGTTACAAACATCGCTCCCCGGCCAGCTCCCTCATGATTGAATGCTCTGGACACCACGGTCTTGATGCCATACGAGTGCCAGTAATTTCTCATCAGGTAGTCGCCATAGACCTTGCTCACAGCATAGGGGGACATTGGTCGGAGTGGATTTTCTTCAGATATGGGAATCTCTGGAATTCTCTGGGGCTCTGGGAACACTGCTCCATAGCGACTCTTTGCCTTATCATATTGCTTGGCAGAGGAGATGACCAGACCGTATTCCTCGCTGCTCCCGGCAAAGACAACAATCGGATCAGCATCTTTTAGCCGGATTGCCTCCAGAAGATTGGCAGTTCCACAGCAATTGGAGCCCATGGTCTCCAGAGGATCGGAAAAAGACCTGGGAATGAAGGACTGTGCACCGAAATGAAATATCATATCCGGTGAGCTTATGGAAATAGCATTTCCCAGGCTGGAGATGCTTTCCAGATCCCCCTCGATCAGATTGATGCCTTTCTCAATCTTTTGTCTCTTGATATTGAAGGGAATTTGCCCATCGGAGCGTCTTCTGACCAGACCATATACATTGGCGTTTCTGTCGATAAGCTCTCTGGCAAGGTGGGAACCGACAAAACCGCTGATTCCGGTTATTAGGATATTCTTCTCGCAGCCCATATTCATTCAATCCTATTTTATAATAATATCAATATTAGACAGTAATCGATGAGATCGGGACAATTTCGGCCTTCAAATCCATGTGGCATGTCATCGGTATCCCATGCTAAAACTGGATTTAAAGCTAACCCCCTGCCGGCAATCCTTCCGCTAATCGATTGTCAATGAGAGCAGGGTTATAAATAATCCTGAAGAAGATCCAACTCAAATATGAGCCGGCCCCCGGCAAGAGAATTATAGCCATGAAATTGATGGATGAGTCGCCAGAGAGAATGAAATGCAGTCTGCTATGAAGATATTGCATACGCCTGTTCGGCTTTATGCCACCGGCGGTGTAGAGAATTATGTCCTCAACCTCACCAGATCACTGGCAGACCTGGGCCATGAGGTCAGTGTTATCTGTTCGGAATCGGCCAGAGATATGGACTGCGATCCAAGGATAAGGGTCATGCCTCTCAAAAGCTGGGGCCAGATCGCCAACACCAATATCACACCCGGGCTTCCTCTGGCGCTGGCAAAGGAGAATTTCGATGTCATGCACACTCATCTTCCTACACCCTGGAGCGCTGACTGGAGTGCTTTGGCCTGCCTGGCCAAAAATAGGCCGCTGATCTTGACCTACCATAATGATATAGTGGGAGCAGGCATGGCCCGGCATCTGGCCCGGCTTTACAATGCCACAGCACTCAATCTGCTCTTGAAGAAATCGGCCAGGATTCTGGTAGCCAGGCCCAGGCATGTCTCTTTCCATCTAAAGCCTTATATGGATAAGGTGGAATTTGTGCCCATTGGAGTGGACACACAGCTATTTCATCCCCGAAAAGCGGCGGAGGAGTGTGATATCTTCTTTTTAAGCGTCCTGGATAACTTCCACCTCTACAAGGGGCTGGATGTGCTGCTTGAGGCAATGCAGGCGGTTCGGGCAGAGCTGCCTGAGGTCATGCTGTCGGTAGGGGGGAGCGGAGGGCTGCTGGAGCATTACCGCCATAAGGCAAAGGCCATGGGTCTGGAGAAGAACGTGAGGTTTGAGGGCCGCGTCTCCCAGGGGAGGCTCCTCGAGATCTACAATGGCTGCAAGCTCTTTGTGCTCCCCTCCCTTTCTGCGGCGCAGGAGGGATTCGGGATTGTGCCTCTGGAGGCTATGGCCTGCTGCCGTCCCGTAGTGGTTACTGATATAGTGGGTGTGGCAGAGGATGTGCAGAAGAGCGGAGCGGGGATCGTGGTAAGGCCGGGGGATAGAGGGGCTCTGGCCCGGGCCATAATCTCTATCATCTCTGATGGGGTGAAGGCAGATACAATGGGACAGGCGGGAAGGCATCTGGTGGAGGAGAAATATAGCTGGAAGAAGGTAGCCCTGCAGGTGGAGAGGATTTACCGGGAGGCGGCGGAAGATGCCCAAAATTAGCGTTGTTGTGGTCAATTTCAACGGCAAGAGGTTTCTGGATGACTGCCTCCTCTCCCTGGCCGCCCAGACCTACAGAGACTATGAGGTGATAGTGGTGGACAATGCCTCCCAGGATGGAAGCGTGGAGCACATAAGGTCTCGATTTCCCTGGGCCAGGATAGTCGCAAACAAGGTCAACCTCGGCTCTACGGGAGGAAATAACTCCGGGATTCGCGCCGCTTCAGGGGAGTTCATAGTCACACTCAATAACGACACCCGGGTGGAGAAGGATTTTCTGGAGCTCTTGATCGGTCCCATGTCCGACCAGAGCATAGGAATATGCGGCAGCAAGATGGTGTATCCCGATGGAAGGATCAACTCCACCGGCCTTTGTCTCTCCCGCAGCGGCGCTTCCTGGGACCGGGGAGCATCCGAGGATGACCGGGGCCAGTACAACCGGCAGGAGGAGATCTTCGGTGCCTGTGCCGGGGCGGCTTTATTCCGCAGCAAGATGCTTCATGAGATAGGCCTCTTCGACCAGGACTTCTTCATCTTCATGGAGGATATCGACCTGACATTGAGGGCCCGCTATGCAGGCTGGAGATGTGTCTATGTTCCTGGTGCCATTGCCCATCACCTGCATGGGGCCACCGCCGGGGTGGGGTCGGATCTGGCGATCTATTACGGCAACAGAAACATCATGTGGCTGCCGGCCAAGAACTATCCTCTGCCCTTTTTGATCGCATCCCTTCCCTGGATCCTGGGCAGGAACCTCATGGTTCTGCCCTATTACGCCCTGAAGGGCAAGGGCAGGGTGGTATTGAAGGCCAAATGGGACGGCCTTATGGGGCTGCCTGGAATGCTGGCTAAGAGAAAAACCATTATTCGAAAGGTCCCCTGGAGTGAGGTAAGGAGATACATCAGCACCTGGGCCAGCTCCAGGCGGGCCTGAGGTCTATCAATTTGGCCCGAAAGCCTTTCTCCATTTCAGATGTTCTCTCCCTGATATCTCCCGGAATACAGCTTCTCCGCCTCTTTTTCCAGCCTGAGGAATATAAGCTGCATCAGCCGGGCATTCTTCTTCAGCCTCAGTCCCGCCGGATTGTAGACCACCAGCAGGCTCTGGCTCCTGCCCCGGTATCCGGGATCCCAGAGGGCTGTCTCCAGAGCCGCTCCGCATCTCAGCAACGATGATCGAGCCCGAGCCAGGGCGGCTGCATCACTGGGAATGCTTACAATCTCATTGAATGTCGCCAGGTAGGCTCCAGGAGAGAGGCTTATCCAGCCGGAAGAATCGAAATCCAGGGGCTGGACATCTGGAAGAGCCCTCTCTTTGTTCTCAAAGGCCAGCGCGCCAGCGGAGACGAAGCGCTCAACCTTCTGCAGCGTCAGCTCCAGGCCGCACATCTGGGTCTGGGCCTCCCTGTCGATCATATCTTCCACCAGGGCCTGGGCCTGCGTTCCTGCAATTATGCTCATATCAGATCACCTTGAGATCGGATCTCATCTTTCCCTTCAGAAGATCTGTCCGGGCAATAAGCATTGTGCAGGGGGAGGTCGGGAAAGCTCTATTAACCATCAGCAGGGATAAAATCCTTTGGTGCTCCGACCTTGTTCGAACTGCTCCTCCTGCCGCTAACCCTGGTTTTGATGCTGCTGATACTGCTAGCTCCGCTCATCTTCATCTACCTCTTTCTCCGCCTTTCCGAGACCGCCTTTGAGATGGTGGGATTCTCTCACTGGCATGCCACGTTAGCCGTCTTCGGCTCCATATTGGGAAGCATGGTGGACCTGCCGCTCACCTCAACCATATCCGCCTATCCGGAGTGGTATGTCGCTCTCATGGGCTTCTTCTCTGCAGATGCTTCGGCCGGATTTCATCCCCTCATCCTGGCTGTAAACCTGGGCGGATGCATCATTCCCCTGCTCGTCTCCGCTCACCTCATCTTTCGCCATCAGGTCAGCCTGAATAAGGCACTGTTTGGTGTGGGCGTCGTGGCCATAATCACCTATGAGGCGGCAGCAGCCATTCCCGGAGAGGGCATCGTCCTGCCAGTCTGGCTTTCTCCTCTCCTGGCTGCCCTCGTGGGCCTGATACTGGCCAGAGGTTTTCGCCGCGCCCCGCCCATCGCCTACATCAGCGGCACCCTGGGAACCCTGGTCGGCGCAGATCTCCTGAGCCTTCTCACCCCAGGAATTCTGCCGGCTCTCTCTCCCCTGGAGCTGCACCATGCCAGGCCGCTGGTCCTATCCATCGGAGGGGCAGGGATATTTGATGGCATATTTCTGACCGGGGTGATAGCCGTGCTGCTGGCCACGGGAATAGTCTGTCTCTTCCGGGGAAGCTGCAAAGGTGTGCGGTGAAATTCTTGCATGGTCTTTTCCACCTTACTCTGGCAATTTCCCTTGTCATGCCTCTGATCATGTTGCCTCTCTCATTCTGGAGAGTGATCTTTCTCATCTATTTCTCCTGCTATAATTTTCCATCTATACCAGAGATCGATTTGCTGCGATGGTATGCAGCGAGGGCATAAACAGGGCGCCATCTAGAAAAATATAGCCTAAAGCTGAAAAATACTAAACTGAGTATTTATAATAAGCTAGATTTCAAAGAGTACAAAAGCCGATGATTTCTGCAATAGAGAGTTATTGCTTCATTATCCTATTGAAGCAGATAGCACAAAAGCTTAAATACCTATGGAAATCCCTTCTTTGCCTGGGCCGTCTGCTCCCTTTCTCATTATCGATAAAGAGACTCCTTGGCTATGCTTCAATCACAGCAATTTAATTCAAGAGCGAGTCATCAGGAACCATTAATGGTGCTCTGTGCTGCTAAGGCTCTTTTCCATAGTGGCGTCAAGTGCAGTGCGCATCTCCTGCTTTTGTGTCTCCTCAAAGCTGCCGTTTTCTAAGAGGTCCTCCATCATTCCGCCGAGGATGTCGTCCATGACCTCCATCTTGAAGCACAGCCGCTGCCTTTGCATGTGGTAATAGTTGATCTGCATCTGTAAAACCGGATTAAAGGAAGCCTGTTCGTTGCAGCTGATGGCGTCCAGCTCAGAGTCTGCCTCTTTAGCTTTATCCTTGATTTTATTGTAGAGGCTAAACCAGTTCAGAATTACCGATGGGTCCAGCTTGGAGAGCTTGGGCACCATCCGCCCGAACCTCTGGCTGAGCTTTATCAGATCTTCATTGGCAGAGCGTATGGCATCCTGATGGCGGGCAATCTCTGAGGCCTGCCTGGCAAATTCCGGGTTTTTAGACATCTTTTATCACCTGAATCAAATGACGAATTCGATTGCTGGCTGCAGTTCATGACAAAGATGCAATAAACCGATGATAAGGATTGACCGTGCAGGGCGAAAGTATCGACATCTAGCTACTGTATCTCACCTTGAATAATCCCATTGCATCGGACTGGAATGTGATATTGGTGAACAAAAAAAAACATAATTATAAAAAAACTATGCAATAAACAAAAGCCTCGGGCGGGATTCGAACCCGCGACCTCGTCCTTACCAAGGACGCGCTATACCGAGCTAAGCTATCGAGGCAACAACAGCCCCTTGCGCTCACCATTCAAGAACCTTTCGGTTAGTTAT
>NOLC01000124.1 GCA_002256595.1 Methanosaeta sp. NSP1
CACGATCGCTTGACGGGCGAGCCAGCCCACCCGGACGACATCGCCACAAGCCCTCCCGGCCCTCCTTCCTACCTGGCAGCAGGCAGCAGCACACTAACGACGATGGAGAACGGTGCCCAGGCGCCCCGGGCGGCGGGACGCGCGGCGATCGCACCAGATCGGAGTCCGCTAAGTGAGGGAAAGACTATAATCTCATCCAGTCCTTTAGAAAGATAATGTTCGGAGAATACATCCAGGCAGCTATGGAAAGGGCGACTTACGAGATTATCGATGATCCGGCGCCTTTTTATGGAGAAGTTCCAGAGCTGCAAGGAGTTTGGGCCACGGGCAAGACCCTTGAAGAGTGCCGCAAGGAACTTCAAAGCGTAATTGAGGGATGGATCGCATTAAAACTAAGACTAGGGCATCTCATACCCGCCATTGGCGGCCATGTTATCACGGCATCTGCGGAGCCGGTTTCCATTGCCGAGTAAACTCATTCCAGTTTCGAGACGCGAGCTTATCAGGCGAATGAGCAGACTCGGATTTGTGGGGCCCTATCCAGGGGTGCGTCTGAGTTAAATATAAAACAGAGCATCCAACGCCGAGAGGACTTTGCCATGCCTGTCGATCTTCCCCTCGGAGATGCGGGTCGAGCTGATGCGAATGCTATCCTCTGCCATCTGGTATTCGATCATGGATATCTGCAGCGGCTTTAAGTTCTTCTTGGCCCGCATGCGATTGATCTTCTCTGCCATGGGCAGGGTCTCAGGTGAGACCACGATATAATCAAAGTCCTCATAGATGGATGGGCCGCACTGATCATCGATCTTGGTGATGCGCACGTCACCTATGCCAAAGCAGATCTGCACCACCGATCTCAATTTTTCAGACCTGGACTTGAAATCTCGCACCGGTCTCCTTCGGCTAGTTCTGGCCATCTCGTCTGAGGTCAGGCCGATGATCACTTCTCCTCCCCGCCCCAGCTCATAAGCGCGCCTGAGCAGGGCGACGTGACCATCATGAATGGGATCGAATGTGCCTCCTACCGCAACTCTGGCCATACAGGCCCGGAAACGAAGGAGCCGTATAAGTACTTGGCGGCAGCGGGTTGCGGATCAGATTCTCCTGCCCCGGTATCGCTCCAAGATCTTAGCCAATATGCGGCTGGAACCGCAAAGAGCACAGGGTTCACGCTCGGTGATGCGCACAACCTTGCACTGCAGGCCCCTGCGGAAGAGCTCCTCCTGCAATAGATCTTCGTCAAAATGCTGATCGTATCCCAGGGTGATTACATCCGGTCGTAGCTGCTCGATGGTCCGAAAGATATCCTTCTCCTCGCCCAGGATGGCCCTGTCCACAGCCTTGAGCGCAGATATCATCCTGCGCCTCTGCTCCTCGGGCAGTATGGGCTTGGGCTTGTGGCGGACATTGACATCCCTGGCCACAATCACCACCAGCTCGTCGCCCAATGCCCGCGAGCGCTCCAGGTAGAATATGTGACCGGGATGAAGGAGATCAAATGTCCCCGTAGCCACAACCAAGGTCACGGCCCATCCCCTAATCCCCGCTCTGAATCATCATTGAGTTCATCATCAAATGCATCATCAAAGCCATCGTCTCTGAAATCCACATCCAGGACGGCAAGATCGCGCCGCTTTCCAGCACCATCATAGCAGACCCAGCTTCTCTCGTCAAAGGGAGGGCCGACGATGAGATGATAATCCCCGGTGCGGGAGAAGAAGATGATATCCGGTTCGGAGGGACGCAGATCGCCTGAAGGGTGGCTGTGGGCTGAGCCGGCCACAGACATATTGGGCAGCATATAGAGGCGGACCAGAGCACTCATCCGGGAGTTCTCTGTGCCGGGCAGTATCAGCACATCGCTGATGATATCCTCTTGCACCGATAAGAGCCCGGCGAACTCATTTGGCTGGGAGGACCGGGAAGCCTCCAGGATAAAATGCAGCGTATCGCGGGCAATTCCCTTAACCTTTCTTTTTTTCATATTATACCGCCTCTGACGGCGCTTAAAACGCAGGAGCTTGCGACGGCCGCAGATGGATGCAGTCGCCTGCCAGAATTGCACATCGGTCTATGCCCCTTCCCAGCTCCGCAGCCAGGGAAGTCGATATCCATTGGCCTGGAAATGCAGAAGGATCATTGTTTGCATTGATCCCCACACCAACCACGGCATAATCCAGCCGGTCCACCTGGGCACCCACCTCCATCAATATGCCGCAGACCTTCTTCTCCCTGATCAAAAGGTCATTGGGCCATTTGATCCCTGTCTCCAGTCCGAGCTGATTGGATAATGCCCGGCAGAGAGATACGGACACGGCCATGGCTATGCGGTAGACCCTGGAGAGTGGTATATCAGGCTTCAAGACCAGGCTCATCCATATTCCCCCCGGAGGCGAGGCCCAGGATCGGGAGAGCCGGCCACGACCCTTTCTCTGGGTCTCTGCCAGGATGATGCTGCCGTTCTGCCGCTGGCCGATGGATGATAGGGCGGCGGCGTTGGTGGAGGACGTTTCAGCCAGTATCAAGAGCTCTCTTCCCAGCCACTTTGTTGCCAGATCCTTCTTTATCCGGCCGGGGTCCAGCAGGTCCGGCTGCCCGGTCAAGAGGTAGCCCTTGCGGGGTGAGGAAGAGATTTGGTATCCCTTCTGGCGCAGAGCCTGGATCTGCTTCCAAACTGCAGCGCGGGAAATCCCCAGGCTCCTGGCCATATCCTGGCCCGAGACCCATCTGCCCGGATCTAAAAAAGGCAGAACATCTGCCGCCAAATTCAGCTCTTCTCCCCGGCCTTTTGCGCACTGAGATAGGATCCCACGGCTGCGGCTATGGCGGCAATCTGGCGGTTGTCCACACCAAGGGCAGATGCCAGAGACATGCCTTTCTCATAGTCCTCTATGGCCACGGCCTTGACTGACTCGACTATGTTCTCCTCCTTGATGAAATGAGTGTTTATGTCACCGCTTCTGAACCTCTGGTTGCGCAAGACGGCTTTGTGGAATATGACATTGGTCTTGACCCCGGTGATAATGTACTCGTAGAGAGCCCGCTCCATTCTGGCTATAGCCTCTTTTCGGTCTCTGCCGTGAGCCACCAGCTTGGATATCAAGGAGTCATAATAGGGTGGTATGACATATCCGGTGTAGACTCCGCTGTCTACCCTGATGCCCGGCCCGCCCGGACTGCGGTAGCGCTTGATCTTGCCCGGGGAGGGAGCGAAATCGTTCAAAGGATCCTCGGCATTGATGCGGCATTCAATGGCCCAGCCGTTGATCTTCATGTCGCTCTGGTCGTATGCCAGTGGGTAGCCGGCTGCAACCAGTATCTGCTCTTTGGCCAGGTCAACTCCTGTCACCATCTCGGTTATGGGATGCTCCACCTGGAGGCGGGTGTTCATCTCCAGGAAGTAGAAATCTCCCCGGGAGTACATGAACTCCACTGTGCCGGCGCTGGCATAGCCTATGGCTTTGGCCGCCTTG
>NOLC01000209.1 GCA_002256595.1 Methanosaeta sp. NSP1
CCGATCCAGTAGCAGAGCTGGCGGCGGCAGGTGCCGGTGCCATCATCAACCTCTCGGCATCCCCGTTCACGGCGGGAAAGCAAGAGCACAGAGAGGCCATGCTGGGAGAGCTGGCCAAAAAGCACCGCATACCTTTCCTCTACGTCAATCAGGTGGGAGGCAATGACGACCTGGTGTTCGATGGCCGGAGCATGGCCATAGACCGGGAGGGCCGCCTCTCCGTCCGGGCCCGAGGCTTCCAGGAGGACCTGATTGTGGTGGACACGGAACAATTAAGCCACACCAAGGCAGGAGGAGAGGTCAGGGCAGGAAGGATCGCAGATGATGATTTCACACCCGAGTCGGAGATCTGGCGGGCCCTGGTCCTGGGCACCCGCGACTATGTCATAAAATGCGGTTTTTCCGGAGTCCTGCTGGGCCTCTCCGGGGGGATCGATTCCAGCATAGTGGCGGCCATAGCTGCATCCGCCCTGGGGCCCCAAAACGTCCTGGGCGTTCTTATGCCCTCTCCCTTTACCAGCCGAACCAGCATAGAGGACGCTCAGGCTCTGGCGCAAAACCTGGGTATCAGAACCATGACTCTTGGAATAACCGAGATCATGCGATCCTTCGAGCAGGAGCTGGCCGGACCGTTTCAGGGCCTGGGCAAGGATGTGACTGAGGAGAACATCCAGGCTCGCATCCGTGGCAACCTGCTCATGGCCCTATCCAATAAGTTCGGCCTGGTCCTCCTGACCACGGGAAACAAGTCCGAGCTGGCGGTGGGATACTGCACCATCTACGGAGATATGTCCGGGGGTCTTGCGGTCGTCTCCGATGTTCCCAAGACCACAGTCTACAGGCTGGCCAGATGGCTGAATGCCTGGGAGAAGAGGGAGATGATCCCCGCCTCAATACTGAACAAGCCTCCTACGGCGGAGCTGCGCTTCGGCCAGACCGACCAGGACAGTCTCCCGCCTTACGATGTTCTGGACGATATCCTGCATAGGTATATCGAGCTGCATCAGTCCAGAGAGGATCTGCTGGCTCTGGGCTACGATAAAGCAGTGGTAGACCGGGTGCTCTGTCTGGTGAAGAATGCCGAGTTCAAGAGGCGGCAGGCAGCCCCGGGACTGAAGGTCACAGACAGGGCTTTCGGCAGCGGCTGGAGGATGCCGGTGGCCAGCAGGACATGGTAGCTATAGGAATGGCATGAATTGCATTCGCTCTCCCCTATCATTTCCAATGGTCTGACCGGAGTTAATTTTGAGTCTCGTTTATATAGATTCAACAATAAACCGGTTTACGCTATGATTGAGACGGGCAATGCCGGGGGAAAAGTGCAACTTGCAGCCGTTCTCTTATTGCTCTTTCTCGTCCCGATTCTCCTACCACCGGCATATGCCGCCGACTCCTACCCTGACGCCTCCGGCCAGAGCCTGACCATTAATGTCTATCTGGATAGCTCGGGCAAAGCCCTGGTAACCGGCTATGCAGAGAGCATAGACGGCCTGGACTTTCTCAACGGCTCTCAATTCCGTCTGGAGAATGATTCCCACCAGCTCTATGCCCTGACCGCCGGCCTGACGGCCAAGGAAGGTGACCTCTGGACGCTGCGCTTTGATGCGACTGGGGACTATAATGATTACCGAGTGACCTTCTACCTGCCCAACCAGACCAGCCTGGGCGAGATCAATATCTCCCAGGGCCTGGGATACCTTCTCTCAGCCTCAAATGAGTCGCTGGTAGCTGACGTTCAGGGCTGGGAGGTCACCAATCCCCGCATATCCATAGAGTATCGTCAGCCCCTGGCTTCCAACGGCATCAGCCAGCTTCCGCTGCCTCCCGGATATCCTGGCCAGGGCACGGCCCTGATGGTTCTGATCATTGCGGCAGCTCTCATGATTGCCGGATTTGGCTTTGCCGTCTTGCTGCAGAGAAAGAGGCGAGGCCAGCAGGAGCCGCCCCAGCAGGCGGCCATAAAGCCGGCACAGGAAGACGAAAGAGCAGAAGAAATCCCATTTGCCAGGGCGGAAGAGGTGGCTGCGGCCCAAAGTGAGGGACCCCTATGTTCCCCGCGCCCCAGAACCGGCACAGCCTTCTGACTCCAGCCAGCCGCCCGGATCAGGGGAATTTGCCGCACTTTCCAGCTCGCCTCTGCCCCAGGAGGCCTCAAGCGATGAGGATGCCACGGCACGGTCATCTTCTCCAAAAGAGGATAAGTCCCTGGAGAAGGAAGTAGTGGTCAGCTCGGAGATGGAGGCGGTTATGCAGACTCTGACCGCCAGAGAGAGAGCCGTGATGAGCACATTGATCGCTCATGGCGGCAGAATGACCCAGGCGGAGATCCGTTATGAGACGGCGACGCCCAAATCATCATTAACCGGAATTTTGATCTCTCTAGAGAGGCGCAAGCTCATAATTAAGAAAGAATGGGGCAGGACTAACATAATAGAACTTTCTGAATGGTTTTTATCGAAAAAGGAACCTTCCTAAAACTTTTTCGCTCGAAGGAGAGGGAGTGCGGCCGGTCGCACATATGGTTCGTTCGGCTCTTGTCTTTTCTATCGTTCCGTTGTAGATTGATTATCCGGCGGGCAGAATTGCGGCCGGATTCAAGTAACGGGTAGAATGAGTGGGATTTACGGAAGCATAAGGAATATTGAAGGTTGATTAAGTATGAAACAGACAATGATCTCTGGAAAGATGGCTCTGATTGCCCTTGCCGCCGTCTGCCTTCTGGCAGCTCCGGCTCTGTCCATGCCCATGGGAGACGGCTCCGGCCGGCCCGGGCATGGAGCGATGTTCGACATGAAGAATAATCTCACACCGGAAGAGCTGGACAATATGACTCTCGGCGAGCTGAAAGAGATGCAAAGAGAGTCCATGAACCAGAGCCAGTGTGCGGGCGGAGATAAGAACTGCAGCCAGGATTGCAGAGGACCTGAGGCCCGGATGATGGGAAGAGATGGACAGAACGGCCAGATGATGAAGGGCGATGGGCCCAACTGCCAGATGATGGGAAAAGATGGACAGAACGGCCAGATGATGAATGGCGATGGGCCCAACTGCCAGATGCAGGGGTCCTGCCATGATGATGGAGCGAACAGGAATATGTTCGGAGGCAACCAGGCATTCCTTTTGATGGATGACTTGAAAGCAGAAGACATCTCCAATATGACTGTCGGCCAGGTCAGAGATATGATCCAGACCAAGATGCAGGAGCTGGACAATATGACTCTCTCCCAGATCAAGCAGCTCAAGCTTGAAAAGATGCAGAGGATGGAGAATATGACGCTCTCCGAGCTGAAGCAAGAGAACTTGGAGAGGCAGGAGATGGCCGGGATTTTGGGCCTGGCAGCCTTCAGGCCCGAGCCTGCCGCATAATTTGCCCCAAGAATTGCGATGATCGTTCCCCTCCGAGAAAAAACAGGAGATATGGGTGCCGGCCATGATCCGGGCCGGCCTCTACAATATTTCAAGGCGGCATTATCTGGATAATTTTATAACTTAGAGGCGTGTTTTATAAGCTGAAAAATGGTGCTTAGGAATAGAGACTGGCCCGAAGGAAGGCGGATAATGATGAAGGAGATTTGCAGAAACACACTGATTATTGGGCTGGCGGTCTTGCTTTTGGCTGGCATCTGCGGCATATCCCAGGCCCAGCCCGATAAAGACTCCGAGGGGATGGAGCCCGACTTGGGCATGGGGCCGGAATGCAGGATGGGCATGGGACCTCGGTGCGAGATGATGCCGCCCCAGAATGAGGGCTTTCCCACGGGCGTTCCCCTGGAGGTCCTTTACAGCGGACATGGGCTGGCCTTGAAGGGCAACGAATCCCATAAGCTCCGCCTGAAGATCGAGGCCATCATGCCTCTGCCGCCGGGGCAGATCAGAGATCTCCTCTCCTCCAACAAGAGCCTGGAAGAGATAAGAGATGACATCCGGAGCAAAGGAGAAAAGACGGGAGAGAAGGCTTTTCGCGGTAGCATGATCCTGGACCGCAGCATGTATCCGCTGATAAATATTGCCATAACCTCTTCCGAGAACGACTCGATAATAACTGCTGATCTGGTTGATATCAGCCGGCCGCCCAGCGATGACCCATCGGCCCTGGGAAGCATATCCGTGACTGTCTCTCCAGCCGGGGGAGAGACGATCGGCGAGGGCGAGCTAAATATCCTGGAAGATGGTAGAGAAGAGCGGTACACCCTCTCCCTGGATATGGATCCGGCCAAAAGAAGGCAGACGGGAAGAAGAGGTATGGCTCCATAGCAGCCACCCTTCCCGTCTCAAGAATGTCAAATCCGATAGCTAGGCTGCTGGCCTGGCTCTGGCAGGATTTCTCATCCGGTCTTTGGTGATATTGGCCAGGGTAAAACACTAGGTCAGAGCTCTTTTGTATACCCTCC
>NOLC01000155.1 GCA_002256595.1 Methanosaeta sp. NSP1
AAGAGCAGCATCATCCGACTCGGCGGAGCCAAGACAGTGGCAGCCGAAGGACTCTATGATATCATGAACCAGATTGGCCCCGGTGACAACCAGCACATCTACATGCCTTCCTCTTATCAGTCCGGATATGATCTCTCTCATTCCCGCCGGGACCATCGCGCCGGATATGGTCAGGAATTTGGTGAAATCTCCCTTGAGCATCTCCTCATATATGTTCATGGCCTGGGAGAGCCTTCTGGCTCCAAAGCCACAGTGGCCCATCCCCTTCACCAGAGAATTGATGCTCATCCCCGGCTCAATCTGCAGTTGATGCACTATCTCCATTTAATCACCTCGATCATGATAATATTCCCTCAGAACGTCCCTGAAAATTGTGATTGAACTTATGCAATGCGAAATTTTTTCTCATAAACCTTTTATACCAAGCCTTATGTTTAGCTTTTACGGAGGATAAACAATGGCCGGCGAACCGATGGCAGTGGTTAATTATATACCACTTATTATATTTCTGATAATGGGAGCTATAGTGCCCATTGCTGCTTTGGCTGCTATCAAGGTAATAGCGCCCAACAGGCCAAAGCGCCAAAAGCTATCGATATACGAAGGTGGGCTGAAGCCTATCCGCGACGCCAAGATCCAGTACAGCGTTCAATATTACCTTTTCGCAATCGTTTTTGTGATATTCGATGTTGAGGTTTTATTTTTATATCCCTGGATCTACGTCTATGCGAATAAGGCCATGGAAGAGTTCATGGTCTTCGGGCTGATGAACTACGCCGTCTTCGAGATGCTCCTATTCATCCTGGTACTGCTGGTAGGACTTATTTATGCTATCAAGAAGGAGGCTTTGCGTTGGGTATAAGCGATGTCATACCCGTACCCGTAGCAATCGATGAGGAGATTGAGAAGTGGACGATCTTCGGCCAGCCCGTGGCCGAGGTCTGGTTTACGACTACGGAGAAGATCCATCAGATAATTCAGATGGGACCCATAAAGAATATCTTCAATTGGGGACGAAAGAACTCGGTATATTTTTTGATGCAGCCTATGGGCTGCTGTGGTGTGGAGATGTTCGTCTTCGGCGCTGCCCCCTATGACAGCGACAGGTTCGGATGCATCCCCAGAAACACGCCACGGCAGACAGATGTGATGATCATCTCCGGCTACTTGACCCGCAAGTACCTGCCTGTATTCAAGAATCTCTGGGAGCAGATGCCTGAACCTAAATGGTGTATCGCCATTGGCGAGTGCGCCATATCCGGCGGACCTTTCTATGATTCCTATAATATCGTCCAGAATACGGGCGATTATTTCCCCATCGATGTCTTCATACCGGGCTGTCCGCCCCGACCCGAGCAGTTCCTCGAGGGCCTCATGAATCTCCAGGAAAAGATCAAGCAGCGCAAGGACAGGCGGGACTACTGAGGAGGGATCTTTTCTTGACAAATGCAAGCGAGGTCCTAAGCTCCATCCAGTCCGCATTTCCTGGAGCCGTATTGGACTCCAGAGTGGAATCGGACCGGAGGCTTTGGGCCACCATTGACTCCAAGAAGATCTTGGATGTCTGCAAACACCTCACGGCCAAGCTCGATTTTGATCATTACTCCGGCAGCGCAGGCGTTGACTGGATGGCCAGAAATGAGATGGAAGTTGTAGAGATCATGACCAGCCACGGAGCCCATCAGGTCGTGGCCATGCTCAAGGTCAAGACGCCTCGGGATAATCCATCTGTTCCATCTCTGGTCCCCCTGTACTGGAATGCCAACTGGTACGAGCGTGAGATCTGGGAGATGCTGGGCATCAACATGGAGGGGCATCCGGAGCTTTATCCGCTGCTTCTCTCTGATCCTCTGGTGGGGTCCTGGCCCTGGAGAAAGGATTTCAAGGGCTATCCTGACCTGACCACAGGAGAGAGGGCGGTGGCCATCACCACTCCTGAGGGCTATACCGATTATTACTTCCCACCCACACAGGCGGAGGTAGAAGCGGGCACGGTGGTTGCGGAGAGGCCCAAGTATCCCACATTTCTGGAAAGAGAGGAGAGGGAGATCAAGTCCGACTCAGAGATGATCATGCATCTGGGTCCCCAGCATGCCATGGTTCCCGGTCCCTTCCTGCTGGATATACTGGTGGAGGGCGAGCGAGTAAAGAAAGCCTTCCTGGATATCGGCTATATCCACAAGGGCATCGAAAAGATCATGGAGAACAGATCATGGCTGCAAGGCATAACCTACACCGATAGGATGTGCTATGTGGCTTCCCTGACCAACAATGAGTGCTACTGCGGTGCAGTGGAGAAGATCCTGGGACTGGAGGTTCCTGAGAGGGCTCAATACATCCGGGTCATCCTGGAAGAGCTATCCAGAATTCAAAGCCACCTCATAGGCACAGGCGAGTTCCTGACACTCATCGCAGGCGTCGGCTTTGCCCCCTGGCAGTATATGATCATCGACAGGGAGAGGATAATCTCCTTGATTGAGAGCGTCACCGGTGCCAGGCTTACTCATACATTTGTGCGCTTCGGTGGTGTGCGAAACGATCTGCCGGAAGGCTTTGCCGAGCAGTGCAGGAAAGACCTGCCCTATATGAAATCCCGCATCGAGGAGTTCATAGATCTCTTTGCCCAGGATCCGATTTACCACGCCAGAATGGAGAATATAGGCTCCATATCACCTGAGACGGGAAAGAGGCTGGGGTGCTCTGGACCGGTATTGCGGGCCACTGGAGTTGCCTATGACATGCGAAAAGAGGATCCCTATCTGGTCTATCCGGAGCTGGACTTCAAGATTATAACCGGAACCAGAGGAGATTCGGCAGATAGAATCGATGTCCGGCTCAGAGAGATGCTGGAGAGCATTCATATCATAGAGCAATGTCTGGATAAGATTCCCTCCGGACCCATAAAGACTGAGGCCAAGATCCCCAAGAAGGTCCCGGCGGGAGAGGCCTATTATCGGGTCGAGGATCCCAGAGGGGAGATGGGAATGTATGTTATCAGCGATGGTGGCGACAAGCCCTACCGGGTAAAGGTTAGGGGACCATTCTATGCTACATTCCAGACCTTGACTCCACTTCTGGAAGGAGTCTATATTGCAGATGCGGTGGCAATCGCCGGAAGCATGGACGGCTGCCCATCTGAATCGGACAGGTAGGAGGGAGAGGATTTGGACGGAATAATCGAGATCATCACTCAATTTGCCGCCCAGGAGCCGGCGATATTCGCCCTGATCATAGGCATAATCGGGGCTGCGGTACTTTCAGCCGTGGTCAACGTCGGTGCCATGCTGGTTATCTGGGCCGACAGAAAGGTCATGAGCGATTTCTGCAACCGGTTCGGCCCCAATCGTGTGGGCGGAAGATGGGGCATTCTGCAGCTAGGTGCCGATGCCATCAAGCTATTCACCAAAGAGGATGTCATCCCTGCCGGAGTTGACAAGGGCGTCTATGTCTGGGCGCCCATCATCGCCTCTGCCGGCACCATGCTGGTCGCTGCGGCCATACCCTTCGGGGCGCTTCATATCGGGGGAAAGAATTACCCCCTGGTGGTGGCCAATATGGATATCAGCGCTTTCTATGTGGAAGCGGCTCTTTCCATCATGTCCATAGCCGTCTTCATGGCCGGCTACAGCTCCAATAACAAATATTCCATATTAGGAGGCTTCAGGGGCGTGGCCAGAATGATCGCCTATGAGGTCCCCATGGGAGTTTGCGTCATATCGGTAGCAGTTATGGCCCATAGCCTGAACCTGGTGGAGATTGTGGAGAGCCAGACGGTCTGGTATGCCTTTGCCCAGCCGCTCGGATTTATCATCTTCATCATTGCTCTGGTCACTGATCTGGGAAGAGTTCCCTTCGACCAGAGCGAGGCAGAGGAAGAGATCATATGCGGCTACAGCACCGAGTACAGCGGAATTCGGTGGGGCCTGCTTTATTTCCAGGAGTACAATAACTTCCTATTGGGATCCATACTTTTGACTCTGCTATTCCTGGGCGGCTGGCACGGCCCGATCATACCCATACCCATTCTGGATATGATCTCGCCCATGATCTGGCTGCTGATGAAGGTCATCATTGTAATATGGTTCATCATATTGATCAGGGCCTCGCTCTTCCGACTGAGAATCGATCAGGTTACCGACCTGGGCTGGAAGTGGATGCTGCCGCTCTCCCTACTGAATCTGGGCTGGGCAGTGCTGATCGGGTCTTACTTTGCATGAGGTGGCTATAAGATGCTAAAGAGAAAGATGATAAAGAACTTCACCTGGCCTCTGAAGACCGCCACGAGGGAGATAGAAGTCACCAGGCTCTATCCAGAGTTTATGATGAATCTTCCTGCAGCGGAGAGAGGCATTCACGAGCTGGATGCCACCATATGCATAGGTTGCGGGACCTGCGCCAGGGTCTGCCCCAATAGCTGCATCGAGATGGTCAATTTCAAGTTCGGCAGCCCCCTCAAGAACAAGAAGATGCAATTTCCGCAGATCGACTACGGAAGATGCATGTTCTGCGGACTGTGCGTGGACGAGTGCCCTGTGGAGTGCCTGAAGATGGGCCAGAAGGTCACCATGGCCGGCTGGACCAGAGAGGATATCATTAAGAGCCCTGATTTCCTGGCCACCAAGAGGTTCTCGGCCAAAGAGGTGGCTGACCTGGAGGCCGAAGCCAAGAGAATTGCCGCAGAGAAGGCAGCGGCTAAGAAGGCGGCTGCCAAAGAAGGAGCAGCTAAAGAGGGTGCGGCCAAGAAGCCGGCTAAGGAAGGCGCTGCCGCCATTAAAAACGGCGAGGCCAAGCCCAAGGAAGGAGGTGCTGCCTGATGTCGGAAAAGACTGGCGCAAATGTAATTAGGACTATCTTCGAGCTGCTGGTTCTGTTAGCGGCAGCAGGTGTAATCTTTGGAGGGCTGGCGATTATAGTGCTGTTCTCGCCCTGGTCCAAAGAGATCCTGGAGAGGCTACTGGCTTTTGACATCCGTTTTGCCTTTGAGCTCATAGCCTTCCTGGTCATAGCATCCATTATCCTTCTGCTCTCAGTACTGGTGGTCTATGCCAGGAATATTGTGCACAGCGCGCTTTATCTGCTGGGATCATTCGCCGGTGTGGCAGCGCTGTACATATTGCTCAATGCCACATTTGTGGGAGTGGCCCAGATTCTGGTGTACATCGGAGCAGTGGGTGTTCTGATACTATTCGCTGTGATGCTTACCAAGAAGACGATTGTGGAGGAATCCCATGGTGAAATATAAGATTATCATCATTACCCTGGCCTTCCTGGCGGCTCTGTTCGCTTCACTATCCCTATCTGATTGGGGTGATAGCGCAAAGCAGCCATCCGGCTTTGAGCCCCGGGAGGGTTTGAGGATGCCGGAGAGCGGCATCGGAGACGTGGGATTTGAGATCTTCACCTCTTACGTCTTCGCCTTCGAGATATTGGCCCTGGTTTTGACGGCCTTCAATGATACCGTTGGAGCTTTACATATTGCTGGCTTCAGCGATGTTCACCATCGGCTTGTACGGCCTGGTCACCCAGAGAAACGGTGTCAAGCTGATGATGTGCATCGAGCTCTTGCTCAATAGCGCCAACATAAATCTCGTCGCCTTCTCAGCCTACCAGCCCAATGTGAACGGCCAGGTTTTTGCCCTGTTCTCCATTGCGCTGGCTGCGGCTGAAGCAGGCGTCGGATTCGCCATACTGATTGCATTGTATCGGCTTTATGGAACCATTGACCTGGACAACATCAACGCCATGAGGTGGTAAGCTTTGTATGCCGACTATGCATATCTGATAGTAGCCCTTCCCGTACTGGCATTCCTGCTATGCCTCTTCATAGGCTGGCGGCTGCCGATAGGCGGAGGATTCATAACCGTGCTGGCCACATTTGCCGGCCTGGTTTTGTCTCTGGGCATATTCTCGGAGATATATCCGGGAGAAATCGTTCATCAGTCCATACCCTGGTTTGCCGATTTTAACGTAGGCATACTGATAGATCCGCTGGCTCTGGTGATGCTGCTGATGGTCACCTTTGTGGTCACGCTCATCCATACCTACGCCAATGGATACATGAAGGGAGATCCGGGCGCAGCCAGGTACTTTGCAGAGGCAGCTTTATTCACCGCTTCCATGCTGGGCCTGATCTATGCCGATAACCTTCTCCAGCTCTTCATATTCTGGGAGCTGGTGGGTCTGTGCTCATACCTTCTCATCGGCTTCTGGTACCGCAAGCCCTCCGCGGCTGCGGCAGCCAAGAAGGCTTTCCTGACTACGCGCGTGGGCGATGTCTTATTCCTGGCAGGCATAATTCTGCTCTACAACAATCTGGCCAGCCTGAACCTCGCTCTCAAGCCGGGAGAGTACCTTTTGCAGTTCCCGGTGATCTATGCCAATCTGGCTTCCATTCCTGGCGATCAGCTCACACTCATCGCCTTGGGCCTCTTGGGAGGCGCTGTAGGCAAGTCAGGTCAGTTCCCCCTGCATGTCTGGCTTCCCGATGCCATGGAGGGCCCCACCACCGTCTCGGCCATGATCCATGCTGCGACCATGGTCACTGCCGGTGTTTACCTGGTGGCCAGGATGTTTCCCCTCTTCTACGCCGCGCCCCACGGGCTGACGGCTGTAGCAGCAGTGGGTGCATTCACGGCTCTGTTTGCCGCAACCATGGGCCTTACGGCCTTCGACATCAAGAGGGTTTTAGCCTTCTCCACAGTCTCGCAGCTCGGCTTTATGATGGCCGGCCTGGGAGTGGGCGCAGCAGTAGGAACTTTTGCCGTGGGAGTGTCCATCTTCCATTTGATCGGCCACTCCTTCTTCAAGGCTCTGCTCTTCCTCTGCGCCGGTTCGGTAATTCACGCCGTAAACACCAACGATATGCGGGAGATGGGTGGAGTAGGAAAATACATGAAGTGGACCATGTACACCATGCTCATAGGCTCACTGTCCCTGGCCGGATTCCCACTGTTCACGGGATTCTTCTCCAAGGATGAGATCATTGTAATCGCCTATGAGTACGGCACCATGATCAACTTCCTGCCCTACATCTTCCTGGTGCTGGCCGCAGTTCTGACTGCCATCTACACCTTCAGGATGTGGTTCTCGGTCTTCACCGGCAAGGAGAGATCCAACTACGGCAAGCACGAGTCGCCCTGGGTAATGCTGGGACCGCTGGTGCTACTCGCCGTATTCGCCTTTGGATTCGGCTTTGCAGCCCAGGAGGACTTCTACGACTACCTTGACTCCAACTTCGAGCATTACGATGTGGACTTCGTAGAGCTCGGTGTAATCGGAGGCCATGCCCTGGAAGGCGAGCATGGCGCTGCTGCCGCGGAAGGCGAACATGCTGCGGCGGAAGGAGAGGAGGCAGCCGGAGAAGGAGAAGAAGAGGGTGGAGAGCCCTGGTATATTCAGATACTGCCCATAATTGTAGCCATTGGCGGCATTCTCACCGCGGCGCTCTTCTACTGGGACAAAGTCAAAAAATTCGATCCAAGCCAGGTTACCGGCGACAAGGACCCTATCCGGAAGATGCTGCTCAAGGGATACTACCAGCATGAGATCATGACCGGTTGGTTCGCTGAGACGATTGTCTACGGCACGGCCTTGATCTGCAATATGATCGACATCAAGCTGGTGGACGGCTGGCTCAACTGGCTGTCGGCCTGGGTCATGGGCTTTGCACAGCATGTGAGAAAGGTTCAGACCGGCATAGTGCAGAACTATGTCACGGCTCTGGTACTGGGAGTTGTGGTGCTGGTGGTTGTTATTACTCTGGCTAGGGAGGTGGGACTGGTATGATCTCAAACGCACTCTCGCTGATGATCGCCATTCCCCTTCTGGGGGCGGTGATATCATTCTTTGCGGGAAGCAAAGCCAAATTTGTGGCCCTGCTAGCCTCGCTGGCACCTCTATACCTGTCCCTGCAAATGTATATGGAGTTCGACAAAACCTCCAAGATAATGCAGTTCGTGGAGAGCTATGACTGGGTTCCATCCATCGGGGTCAAGTACACTCTTGGCGTCGACGGAATCGGATTTCCCCTGGTTCTCCTCTCGACCATAGTCTCGGTATTGGTGATAATCTACTCCTGGGGAGAGACCAAGAAGCCCAATCAGTACTTCGCCCTGCTTCTGCTCAATGAAGTAGGAGTTTTAGGTGTCTTCACCGCTCTGGACTTCTTCCTCTTCTACATCTTCTGGGAGGTAGTGCTCATACCCATGTTCTTCCTCATAGGATCATGGGGCGGACCGAGAAAGGATTACGCAGCTATCAAGTTCTTCATCTATACCCACGTGGCTAGCCTGGTGATGCTCCTGGCCATATTCGCCCTGTACTTCACCTACCAGACTCCGGAGGGTGGAAGGACATTCGATATGCTGACACTGCTGGCGGCTACGGCAGACACGAGCATATTCCCAACCAGCCTGCTCAATATCATTTTCGCCGGGCTGCTGCTGGGATTCCTGGTCAAGATGCCGGCGTTTCCCTTCCATACCTGGCTGCCGGATGCCCACGTCGAGGCACCCGCAGCCGGCTCGGTGGTGCTGGCAGCATTGCTGCTAAAGATGGGCGGATACGGACTCTTCCGGGTGATCATGCCCATGCTTCCCAGTGTGGACAAGGCATTTGTGACCATCATCGCCATAATCGCCGTGATCTCCATCGTCTACGGAGCCTTCATGGCCCTGGCTCAAAAGGACATCAAGAAGCTGGTGGCCTACTCCTCCGTCAGCCACATGGGATTTGTGACGCTGGGAGCTGTGGCCTTCACCTGGATGTCTGTCACCGGCGCCATGTTCCAGCAGTTCTCGCATGGAATCATCACCTGCGTCCTGTTCATGTCTGCTGGTACCATCCAGCACGTGGTAGGGACGAGGGTAATTGCCGATTTAGGTGGCTTAGCCGATCGCATGCCCAAGTTCGCTGTGATCATGATGGCCGGATTCATGGCCTCTCTGGGGCTGCCGGGCATGAGTGGATTCGTGGCTGAGTTCATGGTCTTGACCGGCTCATATCCCAGCCTGCCCACTTACACCATGATCGTGGTCTTCCTGAGCGTGGTGACAACTGCAGCCTATCATCTTTGGGCTATGCAAAAGGCCATGTTCGGACCGATATTGAAGAAGTATATGAATGTCCATGATCCGCATTCGTATGAGTTGTTCTCCATGGCCATGATCATAGTTCTCTCCCTGATCTTCGGCCTGCAGCCGGGCTTGATCACTGATATCATGGGCACGGCGGCAACACAGGTCATGGAGCCGGTTATGACTCTAGCCCAGATGGGGGTGATCTGAAGTGGAATTTTCACACTACGCACCCCTCTGGGGAGAAGCGCTTCTGACAGTCCTGGCAGTATTGGTCATACTGCTGGGGTCCTTGATGAAAAGCAGCGGCAAGATGATGGGATATCTGAGCGCGGCCGGACTGGTGGCAGCACTGGCTCTGGTGGCCAGCAACCTGACCCTCAAGCCGGCACTGTTCTTCTTTGATACCATCTCTGTAGATGCCCTGTCCCAGTTCTTCAAGGCAGTCTTCCTGGTGGTGTCTTTGCTGGTAGTGATAGCATCACTGTCCAAGTACACCGGAAAGGGAGCAGATGAGTATTATGCGCTGGTTCTCTTAGCAACAGTGGGCATGATGGTTGTCTCCAGCTCGGTTGACATAGTAACCCTGTTCGTGGGATTTGAGCTGGCCAGCCTGTCCACATATGCCCTGGCGGCCTTCGATAAGACCAAGAAGAACCTGGAAGCGGCCATGAAGTACTTCATCTTCGGCTCAGTTGCCTCCGCTTTCATGCTCTTCGGCTTCTCGCTGCTCTACGGCATGACCGGATCAACCAGGCTGGAGGATATCGCCGCGGCTTCCATAGCCAACTTCGGCCCGGCCACTCTGGTAGCCCTGATCTTTGTGATCGTGGGATTTGCCTTCAAGATGGCTCTGGTCCCCTTCCATATGTGGGCTCCGGATACCTATGAGGGCGCACCGCCTCTGGTCAGCGCTCTGCTGGCAGCAGGCTCCAAGAAGATGGGCTTCGCCGCAGCTTTTCGGGTGATCATCATCGCCCTGGTGGCTCTGCGAATGGAGTGGTACATGGCCTTCGCCATACTGGCGGCTGTGACCATGACGCTCGGTAATCTCGCCGCATGCTGGCAGAACAATGTGCGGCGCATACTGGCTTACTCATCCATTGCTCAGGCAGGCTACATAGCCATAGCCTTTGTAGTGGTGGGGGCAGCCTATGGAGCGGCACCGGTTAGTGTGCTGAACCTGGGGCCGGTGCGAGCCGATCAGCTCGGCATCGCCGGCGCATTGCTGCTCATACTGGGACATGCTCTGATGAAGACGGGAGCCTTCATCGGCACGGCTCAGGTGGCAGGGATGGTCTCCAAGGGAAGCGACAGCGACCCGGACGACATATCCAACTATGCGGGCCTCGCCAGCCGGGCGCCCATAACAGCGTTTTGCATGCTCATCTTCATGTTTGCGCTGGCGGGAATACCACCCACGGCAGGATACATAGGCAAGTTCGTGCTCTTCAGCTCGGCCATCTACTCCGGCCTGGTCTGGCTGGCGGTTCTGGCCATCCTCAACAGCGCTCTGTCGCTGGTGTACTACCTGAGGATCATCAGCTACATGTATCTCAAGGAGCCGGCCGGCCCCAAGATCGCTGAGCAGAAGGGATATGTGGTGGCGCTGGTCTTGACCACGCTGGCCGTGGTCTGGATAGGCGTCTTCCCGGATGGATTCATCGACTGGGCACTGCAGGCAGCAGCGGTTCTGCTGCCGCAGTGATTTTCTTTTTTCAGTTTTTATTTTTGGCGGGCCGATCTCGTGGAAAAAATTTTTACCAGAGATG
>NOLC01000231.1 GCA_002256595.1 Methanosaeta sp. NSP1
CAGACATCTGTCTTCCAGGGCCAAAGACAATGCTCTGGCAGAGCAGTCTCATAGATCCGAAAAGTTATATCCCTCTGCAGAGAATGCTGGCGTCAATCATGAAACACTGGGCAATGATATCGCTTCTGTTGGCATTCTCTCTCCTTGGAGCGGATGCCATATCTTATCCATACCCCGGCAGCGATGCTTATGGCTCGGCGCTGGACTATCCCGCTTACGCCAGCCCCCTCTCCTTCCCCCTCTTTGCCGCCGGCAACAATACCACCGCCATCTCGGCGGTCCTTTTGCGGGCCACCATCTTCCGGCCAGAGTTCGAAACCCAGAAATACGCCAATGGCTCTTCCCGCTCTCACCCGCTTCTGCCCCTGTGGAGTGCATACACCTTCTATCAGCCTTTCCCTGAGCTATGCGGCTGGTCTTTCAGCAGCCGCAACGGCACGACATCTTCCATGGATGATTTTCTGAAGGAGGATGAAAACCGCTCTTCTGCCATCTATGATACACTGAGCGTGAGGCAGTTTGCGCTGCAGGATGAATATCACCAGGGGGTGGAGGCGCACGATGATCCCACTCGCATGGGCATGAGCCATTTCCTGGATGACGACGAGCCGCCAGGCCCGCCGCTGCTATGATCGGTTTGAATTGAGATCTAATTAAGAAAAAGCTTTTACTGGGATCTGCCATCGATCTACTGCAGAGGCAGTCGCTGGGCCGGGCATCTATCTCGCTCTGTCTGCCATCGCTCTTGATGGTCAGCCGGGCGTAATATATTCCCCCGTCCAGGTCATCTATGAGCACGCCGGTGATGCTGGCGGAGAGAAACTCCAGGACGGATATGAAGAGATCATGGGTCATGGGCCGGGGCGAGATCTCGCCGGAGAGGGCATGATGAATGGATATGGCCTCGGAGAGGCCGACGAAGATGGGCACAATCCTGGACCACTCATCCTCCAGCAGGACCACTGGAGCAGGCGAGCCCCCCTCCGACTCAGCGATGTAAACCCCCTTAACTTTCACCGAAACCGGTGCCTCCATGGCCTCTTCTACCTCATTCATCTTATAAATCTCCGGCGATTCTTAAATTCCACTGCATGATCTTCCCCTCACAGCTCTCGTTCTGCCAGCCATTGCAGTTTCAAATAAGGGGGGCATTTAAGCCCGATCTATGCCGATTCTGACGCAGACACCCTCGATATCCCAGTCTTTGACCAGCTTGCCATCCAGTTCCAGGCCCAGGCCCATCTGGAAGTCGGAGGCGCGAACCTCGCCGGCGATATGCTCCTTCTTTATGAGGGCCAGATCCAGTATGGGCTTGCTTTCTATGTCCACCTTGGCCCGGATCTGATCCTCAACCCGCAGGTCCATCTCCTTTCTCATGTCCTGAATGCGGCGGATGATCTCCCGAGCATAGCCCTCCGACTCCAGATCAGGGGTGAGGGTGATGTCCACATAGACAAACCCCTTGGAGAATTCAGCCGCAGGCAGATTCTCCGGCGGCAGCTCCTTGATCAGCACCATCTCCGATGTGATGCGGTAATCCTTTCCGCCTTGAGAGAGCAACGCCTCACCGCCGGCATCAATCTGCCTCTTGACCGCAAAGGGATCGGCAGCTTCCAGCGCCGCCACCACTGCTTTGGCCTCCGCTTTGTAGACCGGACCTATCTTCTTATGAACCGGAGAGAGCTCCAAATCCATCCTGGGCTTCTGCCCCGGAGGGAGTATTGTGATCTTCTTGGCATTGGTCTGGCCTTTGAGCACGCCCTCAAGGTCGCCCAGGTCCACAGCTTCCTTGGCCGGAGATATGACTATCTCTGATACCGGCCAGCGCAGCTTTCGCCCACCCTTCTGGCGGGCGTTGGAAGCGGCCATGGATACCTCCCGCACCAGAGACATGCTCTCTTCCAGTTTCTGGTCTATCCTTGCTGGATCGGCCAGTGGCCAGGAGCACATATGAACCGACGGGGCAGCGGCCCCGTCCAGGCCCCGGACCAGATTCTGGTAGATGGATTCGGACAGGAACGGTGTGAATGGTGCCATGATCTGGCTGAGCTTGACCAGCACCTCATAGATGGTGGCATAGGCAGCCAGCTTATCCGGATCGTCCTGCTCAATCCAGGTGCGGGGCCGGACCAGCTGGATGTACCAGCGGGAGAGATCCTCCAGTATGAACTCGGATATGGAGCGCACGATGCGGTGCAATTGGTAGGCCTCCATCTCCTCGGTGACATCATGGATGAGGCTGTTGATGCGGGAGAGTATCCAGCGATCCTCTGGGCGCAGGCTCTTCTCGTATTTGGAAAGGTCGGCTTTGTTTGCATCAAACCCATCCAGAACCATGTAGGGCAGAGCAAAGCGGTAGGCATTCCAGAAGATATTGAGCATGCGGGAGGTGTTCTCCACTGCATCCCAGGAGAAGTGCAGGTCCTCCCAGGGGGCGTTGGCGCCCAGGACGTAGAAGCGCAGGATATCAGCACCGAATTTGGCCACGACCTCCTCCGGCTGGACGATATTGCCTATGCTCTTGGACATCTTGCGGCCCTGGTC
>NOLC01000045.1 GCA_002256595.1 Methanosaeta sp. NSP1
CCTGGTACCTCATCTTCTAGGAATCCCGCAAAAGAAGATCTGGGTTGATTACGATCAGTTAGCCGATGTCCTTTATGTCAACTTCAAGAAGCCCAGCCATGCCGATGATTCGGATATTACCGATGACGATGTCATAGTCAGGTATGAGAAAGGCAAGATCGTGGGAATGACCTTCCTCAATGCCAGCAAGAGGCAGAAAGCACGGCAGCAACTTTGATAGACTTTTAGGCTTGAGACACATCCATCTCCAGAATGCTGCCCCTCGAGATTTCCTTTGCGCTCCTACCGCCGCCTCGCCCATCTCCGGCCCCCTCCGCAGCAAGCCCACACGCACAGGCGGGCGCGGGACGCGGGCGAGCGGGGCCACGATCGGGAGGGGCGGCGCACAATCCACGAAATCTCATTCTTATCTCAGCCATTTGAGCTGGCGTAAAAATGGATTCGGCATTATAAACACGATCGTGGTGATCAAAATGCAGGAATACGATTTGATCATCGATAATGGAATAGACTATGACAAAAGGATCAACATGCACTCCACGCAAGCCTTTCAGCTCGTTCTTTTTCGGCTCACCAATCTCCGGGTTCTCAATGATCTCTGAGATCTTCCCGAATACCCGATCATTCAATGCTTGATTCTTTCTGGTTAATTTACGGAACTTCTTATCAAACTGCCGTGTAGTCGTGAATGAGAATGTCATGCGCAGGCTGAACTAAAGGCTTTTCAGATGGCGTATCAGCTCTTCTTTGCTCTTAAAATTTGTTACACGGCCTGCTTTGTAGTCTTCAATGCCAGTTAGAACTCCTTCAACAAGGTCGTCTCCTTTTGGGAGATTTAAATCGGAGATCTCCTTAAGCCGTCTATCTGAGCTTGCCATTAGCTCTAACTTGTATTTATATGCTAAATAGATTTTGTTTGATATGCTGATTGGATGAAGCTCAGTCCCTCTGCTCCTGCATTCTGCTTCTGGCTCTCCTGCCCTCTGGCCACAACCCTGCCCATCCCCTACCAGCCGGAAACGAACCTTGACTCCATCCGCGAGTCCTGGATCCAGGCCTGCATGGAATTCAATGAATCCGCGGCAGAGCAGACTTTGAACCAGGCGTTCTCCATGTTCCCGGTGGAGGCCCCCGGAAGGAAGGCGCACGGGAATGCGAGGCGAGCCTGGGAGAGAGGCGAGCAGCGCGCCATGCCGGATTAACAATAAGAGGGACGGATCCAGTTAAAGATCGGTCGCACCCTGAAAAGTATAAAGTGCCTTGAACCCATCTATTCTCAGAGAGGATGGCCATGAGCGATCAGATGCAGCCTGTGAGTGAAAGGATAATCGATATACTGCGCAAGAATGGCGTAAAGAGGGCCTCCTTTTTCGGATCCATCGTCAGAGGAGAGATGACCGAAGACAGCGACGTGGATAGCCTTCTGGATCTGGCCCATTTGAAGAATGAACTTGAAGATGCTGTAAACAGGCGCGTTGATCTTCTAACCTACAAATCAATTAACCCGCTCCTCAAAGATAGAATTCTGGCAGAACAGGTTCCGATAATATGAAAAAGGATCCTCTGGTTTTTCTAAGCCATATCCTGGACAGCATAGAGCTTATTGAAAGCTATTCCAGAGGAAAGACCGAATTTGATTTGATGAATTCTATCGGCTTGCAGTTCAACTTAGGTTTGGATAGGCTGCAATGATAAAATCTGGAGATGAGCCGGATGGATAGAGTATCCGGCTCAAATTGCCTGTCTAAGATGTAATCTTGGTCTTGGCAATATACTTGACCAGATCCGATCCAAGTCTGGCCTTCTTTTGCATCTGTCCGGCCACATCATCCATGTTTGCACCGCTGGCAGCAAGAGATCGAATCTCCTCCATGGTGTTATCTTCTACTGTGAAATACTCGTCAAGATCCTTTCTGTGTCCCCAGACATCTCCTTCCAGCATCTCTATGCCCTGCATATCCAGGAAAACCTGGATGGCATTGGACATGGTCTTTTTGTAGGAGGGTGGGACCTGAATCATCCTTAGCCGGGGGCATCTTTGCATCAAATTAAGGAAATCAACATTGCTGGCGCGAAAAGCCAGATGAATCATCTTCTCATTGGGATTTAGGTTGGGTATCTCATTTCTTGCACTAACAACTCTCAGCCTCATAATAGTCACTCCAATTTCTAAGCATCATTCATATTATTAATAGACACTTCCGCTGTACGCATGCGTACAGATCGAATTCAATAAACATTTGATGTTCGGCAAAAATTAGCTTATCAGTGTTTTAGCAGGGAAATGGATTAAGAGTTCATAAGGCAATAGCATAGATCGAAGGCCTCAATAACCATCAGAGCGAACTATCAGGAAATATATCCTGCGTTAATAGTTTTACAGATTTGACTAAATTATCTAGTATCCATAAAAATAGATTCTTTTGTCATTTAAAGGAAAAGCAAAAATTGGTATTTCTTTTATGCCACCTCTCTGCTCCTCTCCATCCTTGCACTAGTTTTATATAGCATATCCGTGGTTGTGCTGAGGAATTAATATCAATGCCATTAATTGCAGTCAAAGCCAAAGCGAAGGGAATTTAAAGAAGAGGGACCGAAAAGGAGAAGATCTTCATGGGCAGGGTTAAGCTAACAGACACGGTTTTTAGGGATGCTCACCAATCTCTTCTGGCCACCAGGATGAGGACCAGAGATATGTTACCCATAGCAGAGAAGATGGACCAGGTTGGTTTCTTCTCTCTTGAGACTTGGGGAGGGGCTACGTTCGATACCTGCATTCGGTACCTGAACGAGGACCCCTGGGAAAGGCTGAGGGCATTGAAGAAAGCCATGCCCAATACTCCGATGCAAATGCTGCTTCGCGGGCAGAACCTGGTCGGATACAGGCATTATGCCGATGATGTGGTAGATAAGTTCGTTGAAAAGGCGGCCATTAACGGCGTCGATATATTCAGGATATTCGATGCTGTGAATGACATTCGCAATATGGAGCGCTCCATCAAAGCAGCCCAAAAGATGGAAAAGCATATTCAGGGGGGCATAAGCTATACCATAAGTCCGGTACATAGCAATGAGCTCTTCGCCCAGTTTGCGGTCCGCCTCGCGGAGCTTGGCTGTGATTCCATATGCATTAAGGATATGGCTGGACTTATCACCCCCAAAAATGCTCATGATCTCATCCGGGCGGTGAAAAAGGAGGTCAGCTTACCCATAAATTTGCATACTCATTGCACCAGCGGCATGGCTCAGATGAGCTACTTTTATGCCTGTCAGGCGGGAGTTGATATCCTGGATACGGCCATGTCTCCTCTCTCAGGAGGGAGCTCCCAGCCCGCCACAGAGAGCCTTGTAGCATCATTGCAGGGCACTCCTTACGATACCGGACTCGATCTGGAGCTCTTGACCGAGATCAAGAGGTACTTCGAGAAGATCATGGAGGTCTACGCTCCCGTTTTCAATCCCATTTCAGCACGCCTGGATACCAATGTGCTTGTATACCAGGTTCCTGGAGGCATGCTATCCAATCTTGTCTCCCAGCTTGTCGAGCAGAAGGCGCTGGATAAATACGAAGAGGTCCTGGTGGAGATACCAAAGGTCAGGAAGGATCTGGGATATCCCCCTCTGGTCACACCTACCAGCCAGATTGTGGGCACACAGGCGGTTCTGAATGTGATCACTGGAGATCGGTACAAGATGGTTCCTAAAGAGGTCAAGGACTATGTCAAGGGCCTCTATGGAAAGTCTCCGGCTATGATCGACCCCAAGGTGCGTCTCAAGGTCTTATGCGATGAGGAACCAATCACCGTTCGGCCGGCAGATCTGCTTGCACCGGAGTATGAGAACGCCAGGAAGGCGGTGGACGCACTCAAGCTGGCCAAGCAGGAGGAAGACTATCTCACTTATGCCTTATATCCCCAGGTGGCACTCAAGTTCTTGCAGGGTGCAGCCGTTGAGGAGCAATTGGTCAAGAAGTCGCCTGCTGCTACTGTATCTGCACCGATTAATGCCGAGCCCATGGCCCTTAATGTGGAGATTGATGGAGAATCCTATCTGGTCAAGGTTGCCCCGGCGGGCATGACCATAGAGGAGGCCAAGCCCAAGGCTCCCAAGGACGGTGTGACTGTGCCCATGCAGGGCGTAATCATTCGCTACAAGATCAAAAAAGGCGATCGAGTAGCAGAGGGTGATGTGGTGGCGGTTTTAGAGGCCATGAAGATGGAGCAAAACATCCTGGCCAACAAGAGCGGCACAGTCAAGGAGATATACATCAATGCCGGCACGACCGTAACGCCGGGAGATGTGCTGATGACCATAGAATAGAGGCGTTTTTTCAATTCAGGGTGCTCCAAGCACCTCTTTTATTTGCATCCTGGAGAGAATGCGGATTTATATAGTTTAGCTATTCCATATTTTAAAATTTCAACCAATTAGGTTATCACGACCTAACCAGGAGCCAAAATCAAATTGAAAGCCGCCGATGGGATTCGAACCCATGAACTGCTGATTACGAATCAGCCGCTTTAACCGGGCTAAGCCACGGCGGCCCGCTGAGCAGGGAACCACAGATCCCCTGCCAATTTAAGTTTTCCGCTTCCCTAGCAGGGCCTCTCCTTCTCTTCCGCCCCGCTCTCAAGCCTTTCAATCTCCTCCGCCAGCCGGGGCAGGAATATGCCGATATCTGTGACCAGTCCGATAGCCTGGGCCGAGCCCCGGTCCATGAGCTTGGTCACCGTTGACGGATTGATGTCCACGCAGATGGTCTTGACATAGGATGGCAAAAGGTTTCCCACGGCAATTGAGTGCAGCATGGTTCCCAGCATGATGGTCATGTCCACCCCGCGCAAAGCCTGGTCCATGGCATCCTTGGCCTTGACCGTGTCTGTGATCACCTCGGGCAGGGGCCCGTCATCGCGAATGGACCCGGCCAGGATGTATGCGATGCCCTTCTGGGTGGCCTCGTACATGATGCCGCCTTTCAGCTTTCCTTCGGCTATGGCGTTCTTGATGGAGCCGCTGGCCATGATCTCGCTTATAGCGTAGAGGTGATTTCGATGCCCACCCGAGATGGCGTTGCCCTGACAGTTCATGCCCAGGCTGGTCCCGAATAGCTGCCGCTCGATATCATGCACCGCCACAGCGTTCCCGGCCAAAAGGACATCCACATAGCCATCCCGAATCAGCCTGGCCAGAGCAGGAGCCGCCCCGGTGTGTACCAGCGCCGGGCCGCAGACTACAGCAATCTTTCCGCCCGCTTTCTTGGTCTGGACGATCTCTGCTGCAAGCTGGCGCACCAGCTCCCCGCTGGGCCGCTCCGAGCTGACCTCATTGGACATGAAGCCGAAGAATGTCTTCACCCTGGGCCGCTCCGGCGGAACCACCTTGACCCCGGAGGTGCCTATGACCACACGATCGCCTTTCTTGATGTGGCCTATGGGCGTGCAGATGGCCCGCCCGTCCTGCAGCACAACCTGGCAGTCCATGTGATTGTGCTCCACCTCCACCCAGGAGCCCTGGTACCGGACGTAGGTGGGATGATTGGTGGTGGAGTAAAATCCCCTGGGCACGACCATATCCCCCGGTGAGACGCCGGTCTTGACATCCTCCATCTCCACCAGTCTTGCCCCCAGGGCATGCAGCTCCAGGAGTATGCGGTCCAGATGAGCCTCATCCTCGCCGGTGACAGTGATCTGGACATAGCTGGTGTCGTTCTTCTTCTGGCCTATCTGAAAGTTTTTGATCTCGAACTCGCCTCCCATGTCCATGATCTTGTCCAGGACGCGGGTCATCATCTGCGAGTCTATGAGATGCCCCTGCATCTCTATGTCTGCAATCTCACTCATAATCCTCGGCCTTCTACCACATCTCTCCGTCTAAGAGCGCCTGGGTCTTATCATTTGTGCTCATGACCAGCTTGGTGATGCCGATCCGATATCCTTCGTCGTCCGGCATGGGCGGATCGAATATGGCCCTAATTCCGCTCCGGCGCAGGTGGTACTCGAAGTCCCTGGCCGTCTGCAGGTTCTGAATCTCCCCGGCGCGCTTGCTCTCGATGGTCTCAATCATAGGCAGGAGAATGCTCTCTCCAATGCGCTGCGCCCTCTTCCGCCTCTCCTCCTCCGACTCATTCCACTCCACGGACTGAAAGCCCTCCCGCACCACCCGGGAGAGAAAGAAGTCCGTGGCATAATCATTGTAGTATTGAAATCCCACTGCAATGTCGCTGCAGTTGGTGGCCGAGCTGGTGTACTTTATTGGGGGAACCTGGTTTTCCGGGTCCTTGAGCACCACTCCCTCCCGGCCTTGCCGGCCCAGGCGGACCACAATCTGCCTGATCTTCTCCGCTGCCCCATCCTTCTGAAACTGGCCCAGGAAAGCCGTGGCCTTCAGTCCGAACCGCTCCGCCAGCTCGTGGGTTTTATGCACGCCCAGGGTTTTCTTGCGATTTTTCTCTGCCACATCAAAGAGGTAAAAGTCGATGCTGTCTGTGGGATAGACCTCCTTGGCCACATAGGGATTCTCCGGCCCCACCATCTCACCGCATAAGATCAGGCTGGGCTGCTTTAGAAATATCTCCTCCGGAACCAGCCTGCGGGCCACCTCGGTGGAGTAGGGGCAGATGAATCCGCCCCGGGTCAGGGCCACCATCTCGCTGCTCACGGATAAGATCCGCACATTGTGGCCGTTCATCTTCTCCTCAACCGCCACAGCTTTGGAGAAGTGGCGCTCTATGGCCGGGGCCAGGAACAGGGGCCGGCGGATCTTGGGATAGCCGAAGGCTATATCCCCATTTTCAAAAACAACTGTGCCTGCCTCGACCCCCGAGGCTTCTTTCTCAAAACGGAGCAGTCGGGGCTCGGGCCAGGCAGACTCTCGAATTATGGTCTCTTGCAGGCCTTGCAGCCTGCTCTCTGTCATTCCCAGTATCTGTGCCACTCTGGCCAGATTCATCCGGTCCTCGCCAGATAATCCAGTATGGACCGCCGGGTGATCATGCCCACCACCTCTTCCCTGCTGCGGCTCAAGACCGGCAGGCCTCCACGGTTATCCTCCAGAATGGTCTTCTTGACCTCATCCAGGGGGGTGTCCACATAAACATACTGAACATCATGGGTCATGACATCGGAGACCAGTATATTGTAGATTCTGGCATACTGCTTGCTGGCGGTATCATTGAGGTCCCGGAAAGCCCGCATGGATTTGGCTATATCCCTCTCCGAGATGATGCCCACCAGCCTGCCGCTCTCCACCACAGGCAGACGTCCTACGTCCCGGTCCAGCATCATGCGTCGGGCATGAACCAGCCTGTCGTTGGGATTGACGGTAAGGGGGAATCTCATGGCATCGCCCGCCGTGCCGCTTACCTTGACTGCTGCCAGTACATCCCGGGGCCGAACCCATCCCAAAACCTTCTCTCCATCCATGACCACCAGCACGCCGGTCTTCTGCATCAGAGCCATGGCATCTTCCACCTGCATATCGGGAAGGACCTTGATCAGCGAGTCCATGGTGGCGGAAGCCACATGAAGAGATGAGGCGGGCATTCCCAGGGACTTGCGGGCGCCAAGCACCCGAGCGATCTGTCTGGTGGTAATCACTCCACCCAGCTTATCCTTATTGGTGACCAAAAGCCTTCGAAGATCGTTTTTCTCCATCAGATCCAGAGCATGGCCCAGCCTCTCTGATTTGTCAATGCTCATCGGCTCGCTCATGATATCTTTGACCTGCATTTACTTCCACCTCCCTATCTCAGCGATGATCTCGTCTGCAGAGAAGTAGCCCACTACCTCATCATTGTCCAGCACCGGCATGCCTATGATGTTCTTGTCCACCAGCATCCGGCTGGCAGAGGCTGCCTTCTCCTCCGCTCCGATGGTGAAGATGGGCGATGTCATGATGTCCTCGGCCACAAATGGCACCTGCTTGACATAGCGATACTGCTTTCTGCCGGCGGTGCTGTCCTTTCGGGTCATCTTTATGTTCTTGGTCTCCATTTCGTCCTTGGGCCCCATGATCTCGGAGAAGGTGAGGCCCGATCTGGTAACTATCCCCACTGGTTTGTTGCTGTCCTCATAAACCAGGGCTCGGCTCTGTCCCTGCACATTCATCTCCTCCAGGACGTGGCCTATGGTATGGTGGCGGTGAACCGCCAGGATATTCCTGGTCATCAGGTCGCCAACTGTGGCCTTGATGTCCTGCTCGGAGAAGTATCTCATCATATCTCGGGAGGTGATCATGCCTGAGATCTGACCTTCGCGTTCCACCGGCAGTCCTGATATGTCGTTTTCAATTAGAAGCTGTGCTGCCTGGGGCATGGTGGCGTCGGGGAATATGGTGATGGGCTTTTCGGTCATCACCACCTGGATGGGAACCTTGTCTATGGGCCTGCGGCGCCACTCAGGGGTAGCCTGGTTGAGCCGGTTAGTGATATCGTATTTAGTGACAATGCCTACCAAGCGCCCGTCCTCCATAACCGGCAGTCTGCCGATGCCATACTTGAACATCAGATTCCTGGCTCTCTGAATGGGCTCATTTCGCTCAATGATATATATGGGAGCGCTCATGTAATCTTTGACTTTCTTTATGATCATGGTAGAATTCCTCTGTTCTCGGCCAAAGCCCTCACATAGTCTCTCTCGGTCAGAATGCCAGCCAGAGATCCCCGGTCCATAACCGGCAGAGATCCGATGTCGTTGTCCATCATCTTCCTGGCCGCCTGGCCCAGGTCTGCCTTCCTTTCTGTGGACAGCAGGCTTCTCTTTATAAGGCTTTTTATGGGCTGGTTCATGACCTCGGTGATGTCTCCAGTGATCACCTTCTGGAAGGCCTCGCCTCCTCCCAGATACTTCATGATATCCGATGCGGTTACCATGCCCATCAGCACCCCGTCCTGGACTACAGGCATGCGCCGGAATCCCTTCTGGATGATCATCCTGGTCATCTTCTCAATGGTGGTCTGGGCCGGCGCTGTCACCACATTGGGGCTCATGAATGCCTCTACCTCCAGCCCGGTCTCCAGGCCGCGGCAGAAGCGCACGAAATCCTCTTCTGTTATTATGGCCTTGATGCGCAGATCTTCATCTAATATGGGCAGGCCGCCCACATTCTTCTCGTACATCAGCTTCAAAACGTCATTTAGGGAGGCCTTGTCGTCGGCATAGGTGAGATTGGTGCTCATTATATCCCTGATGTCGGCATTGATTGCGGTGTAGATGTTTCCGCCATACTTCTCTGCCAGCAGATTATGCCGCAGCCCTCCTCCCAGGAAATCGACTACATCCACGGATGTGACAAAGCCTATCAGCCTCTTGGTGCCGGGATCGGCTATGGGAAGCCGGGAGAAGCCATAGAATATCATGGTCTTTATGGCACCCATGATGGTGGTGGTAGGCGGAACGGTGACCACATCCGGTGAGGCCACTCCCACCACATTGCTGATGCTCTTGGCATTTCGGGAGTCGAATTGAAGTGGTCCTCTCTCCCCTGACCCGGGGGTAGGCATACGATCGCTCTTTAGCGGAATCCTGGTTACTTCCTTTCCCGTTGTTGGCCCTTTGCTCATCTTCACTCACCAAGGTAACATTTGATCAGATCATTTCTGTCCACAATTCCCACGAGCTTTCCATCATCCACCACAGACATCCTGCCCACGTCATGCTTGAGCATCAGCTCGATTGCCGTCCGTACGCTGTCTTCCGGATTTACGCTGAATAGTGGCGTGCTCATAAATTTCTCCACAGCCATCTGCATCGAGTCCGACGGCCTTCTCTCACTCTCTTTGCCTATCCTGGCAGTGCCTTTGAGCAGATCAAATCTGGTGATCATCCCCATTATCTTGTCGTCCTTGACCACCGGAAGGCCGGTGAAGTCCTTCTCCACCATGAGATCCCAGATCCTGGTTATGGGATCATCCGGACGAGTGGTTACCACCTTGGTGGTCATGATATCTGATACATTTTTCTTGGGCACGCTACCCAAATCGATATTCTTAAACACATCCAAAAGGCTGACCACACCATTGAGGACCGGCTTTTCCTGGGACTCGATAACCGGGAGCAGACTTCTTTTTTCCTTGAGCATAATCCTGGCGGCTTCAAGAATGGGCGTCTTTCCCGTCACAGTGGGAACCGAGACTACATAACCCGATACAGTCACATTTGACTTGGTCGAGGTCACTCTCAGCATATCCTGGCTGGTGATAATGCCCAGGACTGTGCCCTTGCTGCTCAGTACTGGCAGTCCACGTACATGATGGTCTCGAATAATCTGACGGGCTTTGGTGAGATAAGTGGAATCCTCTACGTATAGAGGATCTCTGGACATAATGTCTTCAACCAACAAATGTGATTCCTCCGCTGTCCAGCGGTGATTACAATTCTATCTATTTCCGTCCCTGCAGCTCCAGCAGAGCAGTTCCCCGTTAACATTCTCCAGGGTATCGGATAGCATGCTGCAAACCTCGCAGATGCCTCTTGCCATTCCCTGAGGCGCATCAAAGTGAACGCTCTCCCGGTGCATCTCCAACAGGTCGCTTAAAATATCATTCATGCCCACAGAGGAGCCCGAGGCCAGATCGGTGTCTGTGATTATGCCGACCAGCCTTCCCTTGGCTATCACAGGTAGCCGTTTTACTCCGGAGCGAAGCATCAGGGCGGCTGCTTCTCGCAAACTGGCCTCCGGCTCAATGGAGACGACGGGTGAACTCATGATCTCGGCCACCTTGATGGTGCGGGGGTCTTTTCCTTCCGCCAGGACCTTCTTTACCAGGTCCCTTTCGGTTAGTATTCCTGTGGTATTTCCGCTGTCTACTATAATCAGGCTGCCCACATTGGCCGAGCCCATCTTCTTGGCAGCGCTTAAAATGTCCAGGTCGGCTCCGATCGTGATAACCGGTCGGGTCATTATATCTCGCACTGGAATCTCCGTCTCCATTGGCCAATCTTCCCCCTGATAGCTCTATATCCTTATCAGAGTGCTAATCATATAAAAGGCTACTGAGCACGTACAAGATTTAATGCGATTAATATTATTTTTTCATATCATTCCCTTATATGCCCAATAATATGCCCTAATTCCGGCAGGATAAGATCCATGCCCAGCCGTGCCGCTCCCGGCGAGCCGGGGAGGCAGAATATGGGCCGGCCATTATGAATTCCCGCCGCAGCCCTTGTGAGCATGGCCCGGGTTCCCACCTCTTCCAGACTTCTATAGCGAAAGATCTCCCCGAATCCGGGAAGGCTCTTTTCAAATAGGGGTTCCACGGCCTCCAGGGTCAGGTCCGTCTCAGTCAGACCGGTTCCGCCGCATATGATTAGAGCATCTGCCTTGCTTTTCTCTGCCGTCTGCCGCAGGCCAAGTCCATCCGGCAGAAGTGCATAGCGGGCAGTGTGTCCTGCTTGCCTTATTCTCTCCAGGATCAGCTGGCCGGAGAGATCATCTGCCTCCTCCGGGCTTCTCACCGATCCGAAGCGGCTATAGCGAGATGTGCTCGCGACCACCACATCTATGATCATGCTGAGCCACTGGGACAGTTGAGGATAAAATTTTTCCCATGAGCGGTAGAACAGGGATTATGTCGCTTTTGGCTATCGATGTGGGAGCAGGCACCCAGGACATTCTGCTTTATGATCAGGAGGTGCCCCTGGAGGGCTCTACCAAGATGGTCCTTCCCAGCCAGACCGTCCTGGTGGGAAACAGGATAAACCGGGCCAGGATGATGGGCAGGAATGTCTTTTTATGCGGCCCGACCATGGGTGGCGGCTCCTCCACCGCTGCGGTGAGATGGCATCTGGCGGCAGGATTGAAGGTCTCCGCTGCTCCCAGCGCCGCGGCAACCATCAACGATGATCTGGAGAAGGTGGCGGCCATTGGAGTTGTCATCTGCGATGAGGCCCAGGCTGACGAACTGGTGGTGGAAACAGGAGATATCGATATAGCCGCCCTGAGGAAGGCTTTTGCCCTATTTGATATCGATCTACCCCAGGACATTGCCGTGGCGGTGCAGGATCACGGCTTCTCTCCCCATAGGTCCAACCGCCTATGCCGCTTCCAATGCCTCGCCCAGGCCATTCGCTCCGGCGGCCGTCTGGAGGACTTCGCTTACAGAGATCCTCCTGAGAATATGACCCGGATGCTGGCAGTGCATGGTGTGCTCAAGGCGGCGGGATGCAGGCCTATGCTCATGGACACAGGCCCGGCAGCGCTTTTTGGTGCGGCTCTGGACCTGGGCGATGATCGGCCGGCTCTGATCATAAATTTCGGAAACGGCCATACCGTGGCTGCAGTGCTGGCGGCGGGGCGGATCACAGGCATATTGGAGCATCATACCTCGGAGCTGACGGCGGAAAAGCTGCGCAGCCTGGTCCAGCAGCTATGCCAGGGAACGATTAAGAACAGTGAGGTCTTCCAGGATGGTGGCCATGGGGCATATGTGGACAGCATTCCAGGCAAGATCGAGAGGGTTCTGGTCACCGGGCCGCGCCGGCAGAGCTTTCTCTCCTGCGGGGCGATCAAGGGAGCGGTGGCGGCCTCCCCCGGAGGGGATATGATGATCACCGGCTGCATAGGCCTTTTGGAGGCCTGGAAGAAAAGAGAGGAGTTATGGAGATAGGCAGAGGAGCAGAAGCCGTCATCACCTGTGATGGGGAGACGGTTCAAAAGAGCCGGCCGGCCAAAAGCTACCGCCAGCCGCAGCTGGACCAGAGGATCAGGACGGAGAGGACCCTGCGTGAGGCCAGGATCACATCGGAAGCAAGAAGGCTGGGGGTCACAACTCCCATCATCCGCGATGTATCCCGCTTTGATCTGAAGATGGAGAAGATTGAGGGGGAGAAACTAAAGGATGTCATCAGCCCCCATCTATCCCGGATGGTGGGTGAGATGGTGGGAAAGCTGCACCGGGGAGGCATCATCCATGGGGACCTGACCACTTCCAATATGATTTTCTGCCGGGACAGGATCTGTCTCATAGACTTCGGGCTGTCTTATTATGAGAAGACTGTGGAGGCGCAGGGGGTGGATGTGCATGTTTACTTCCAGACCCTGGAGAGCACTCATGACCGGCCTGGCGAGCTTATGGAGGCATTTGCAGACGGATACATCAAGACCAATCCCCAGGCCGAGGCGGTCCTGCAGAGGGTTAAGGAGATAAAGGCACGGGGAAGATACCTTTGATGAACAGATGGTGTTTGGCTGAGGGTGCGATTTGACAATCAAAACTGCTAAGTTGGGGGTCATATCCTCAGGACGGGGAGAGAACCTGCGCTACATACTCCAGGCTGAGCGGGACGGCTGGCTTCCGGGGAGAGTTGTTCTGGTGCTGGCAGATCAGCCTGATGCAGGAGCCCTCCGAATCGCAGGGGAGTTTTCTGTGCCCCATCAATTCCTGGACCCGGGAGGCCAAACCCGCCAGGAGTATGATCGGCAGCTCGTAGATCGGCTGGAGGAGGCGGATGCGGATCTGGTAGTCCTCACCGGATACATGAGGATCCTCTCTCCCGAGTTCGTTCGCCACTATAAAAACCGAATTTTGAACATCCATCCTGCCCTTCTTCCATCCTTCCGGGGCCTTGATGCCTTCTCCCAGGCTCTGGAATATGGAGCCAAGTGGACCGGGACCACGGTTCATGTGGTGGACGAGGATGTGGACCACGGCCCCATAGTTTACCAGCGGCCCGTTCCCGTCCGGGAGGGAGACACCCATGATAGTCTCAAAGCCAGGATTCAGAGGGCAGAGTACAAGGCCTATCCCAGAGCCATAAAGATGTTTATAGAGGGAAATCCCAGAATCGAGGGCAGAAGGGTAGTCTGGAAGAGGGATGAGAGGAGAGCGGAGGGATGAAGAGAGATGGAAAAGCTATGGGCGCCCTGGAGAATTGATTATATCCTGAGCAAAAAACCTGAGGGATGCATATTCTGCGACAAGCCTGCGGAGAAGAAGGATGATGAGAACTTCATACTTTATCGGGGCAGGCACTGTTTTGTGATCTTGAATGCCTATCCCTATAACAACGGCCACATGATGGTGGTTCCCTACAGGCACACAGCCAGCCTGGCCGGCTGGAAGGATGAAGAGCATCAGGAGATGATGCAGCTTGCGGCCATGGGCGTGGATCTGCTCAAAAGGGTCATGCGCCCGGACGGCTTCAACCTGGGCATCAACATGGGTCAGGTGGGCGGTGCCGGCATTGCCGATCACATTCACCTGCATATCGTTCCCCGCTGGAATGGGGATACCAATTTCATGCCCGTTTTATCCGATACCAGGGTGATATCGGAGGGCTTGGCTGCGACATACAAGAAGCTGAAGCGGGCACTGGACGATGAGGTAAGTGGATCTGAAGATGGTAGCTGAGAAATATGGCCCTTAAGGGAAAAGCGGGCCTATAGTACCATTCTTCATACTTCGAATTTTTTAAATGATATTGAATATTATTACATTGAGAGCGCGGAGGATCACGAATACCCCGACCTTCAGGTCGGGGATTAAGTGCACCCTCGCCCGGTTTTCATATTTTCTCAGATTTGATTAACAAGGACTCTTTAGAAAAAACAAGTTACGATAATTCCGATCAAGGGGTATCCGGGCAAGGAAAGCTCGGCGATTTCTGGATTCCATAAAACCGGGCATCCGGCCCGAAGCATCCTTTAGGGTGGGCTGGCCGCATGCAGCCTGATTCAATATATATGCTATCTTTTAGCATCTTTCTACTATCCTACTATTATGATCGGAACATAGCACATGCAAAATTCTTAAATTTAAATATTCTCTATAATCTATTCATTCTTTAAGAAAAACACCAAAAAATTTATATATAATTGATTCATAGTAGAGGTATAATCAACATGAGTTTATGGGGTGAGACTATTAAAAAGATAATCTATGCACTGGCTATGGCGCTGGCCGTTTTCGCGGTCCCTGCTATGGCGATATGCGGTTCGGACGAGGTTCTGGGACAGGGAATCTATGAGACAGAAAACTCTGCTTTCACCATTCCCGCAAAAGCTGATGTCAGTTTTGACGAGTTGCAGGTTGGAAATGATATGGCTTTTGCCACTGGCAGAGCCGAGGCTGAGAACAACTTGAAAATAAAGAAGAACCAGGATTCCGGAGACTGCGATTGCTGTGCACCTGTGAATGCCGGCTGCAGCGACTGCTGCAATAAAGTTAATGTTGAGAATGTAAAAATCGGAAATAGACTGGCGATCGCTACTGGCGGCTTCTTCCCTGGACCTATTGCTAAGGCCACAAACAACGTAGAGATCGTGACCAACCAGTGCTGAACTTTGGGTCTGGCAACCGACCCCGAGGAGGCTAAATGGAAAACAAGCTGAGACCCACCGGCCTGATGCTGGTGGGGGCTACTTTTATTTGCATAAGCATTCTCATTGGGGCGGCCAATGGCGCGGAGCATGCCGGTCTGCCTGATCTGCAGGGCAAGCTCAAGGAGACCACTTCGCTTAGGTTGATCTTGAGCCAGCAGCTTGGAGGCTCGGATATTGTTCCCAGGACACCTCCGACCAGGCAGTCGATTCCTCTGTCCTCCGATAATCCATCCTGTCAGGTCTCAGATCTAACTGCCATCAACTCTGTGGCAGAAAGAGATGTCGTCTTCGATGAGCAGCAAAATGGCGATCCCAATGTCAGGGGTCTGGTTAATTCCCTGGGCGTAAGCGTCAACGGCGACAGGTCTGAGATGAAGGAGACCTGGTCTGAAAATGATCTCGACTGGGATTCAATTGCCACAGAGGACGTGGAGGCTATCGTGGATGATGCCATAAATTCCAGCATGCTTGGCGAAGAGGATTTAGTGGGCATCTCTGCGCAGAAGTCCCTGTCAGGTCAAGCGGCGCAGCTTGGAAATAATCTTGACATCGATGTCCAGGGCGTCTCCGTAACCGCTTTGAATACCGCTGAGGGAGGGAGTGCTAAGGCCATATCCAATATCATCATCAAACCGGTGCAGATCATAATCTGCCCCTCCGAGGTGGGGGAGAAGCTGAAGTGATTTTACATCGCGTTTTCCCCTAACTTTTTTTTTGACAGATTTTGCAGGCCGGCATAGCCAAAAAACCAGCGCCGTCGCTGTCGCCAAGAATATCCATTATCTGGCTCTGTTTTCGAATCGAGGCCATCACAAACTATAAGGGCATTTTGTTTCAATGCTTCTGCCGTTATGACCATCCAGAGACCGAGAGGCACCAGGGATTTTCTCCCTGAGGAGATGCAGAGAAGAGGCCAGGCTAAGGGGAGCATGCAGGATATTCTGGAACGCTGGGGATATCGCGAGGTGGCCACTCCCACTTTCGAACACCTGGATCTGTTTACATTGAAGTCCGGACCTTCGGTGGTTGAGGAGATCTACAGCTTCAAGGACAAGGGCGGAAGGGACCTGGCGCTGCGCCCTGAGCTTACAGCTCCTGTCATGCGCATGTTTGTCTCAGAGCTGCAAAACTCGCCCAGGCCCCAGAGGCTATGGTATTTCGGCAACTGCTTCCGCTATGAACGGCCTCAGAAAGGGCGCTTCAGGGAGTTCTGGCAGATGGGAGCGGAGATCATCGGGGGAGCCAGGCCCGATTCAGAGGCGGAGGCTGTGGCTCTGGCCGAGGATATGCTGAAAAGCGTGGGAGTTTCCGGGGACATTCACATAGGCTACCTGGGTCTGATCCGCAGCATCTTGAGGCGGATCGAGGCAGAACATCGCTCTTCCATTATGAGGATGATAGACAAAAAGGAGAGAGATGCCCTCTGCTCACTTTTAGAGGACATTGGCTACAGCCATCTGGGTCTATTAGAGCTGATCGACAGCAAAGGGATGAATGCACTGAGTCTGGCCTCACAGATCGCTGAGGATCTGAAGACTGTGCCAGAGCAGAAAGAGGAAATTAATCCGGCTACCGGCATAAAGGCCGACGGTCTGGCCGGCGGGCCATCAAACCAGGCCGGCCGGGGCTCGGCGCGAGATGGCCGGGCGGTGGAGGCAGAACTTAACCTGGGGGAGTTCGAGGAGATGATCGATCTTCTCAAGGCCTATGGGGTTGATTTCACCATAGACTTCGAGATCGTGCGCGGCCTGGAGTACTACTCCGGAACGGTCTTTGAGATCTATGCCCAGGGCCTGGGTGCGCAGAGTCAGATCTGCGGAGGCGGGACTTATGAGCTGGCCAGCCTCTTCGGAGGAAAGGAGACCTCATCCACAGGCTTCGGCCTGGGATTCGACCGGATCATGGAGATAGTGAAAATGGATAGCATCTGTCCCGCTCCTCTGGTCCTTGCTTTTACCCCTGATGTAAAGAAGGAAGCTGCATCCATCGCCAGGGTCCTTCGAAAGAGCATTCCCACAGTCATGGATGTAATGGGCCGGAGCCTGGGGGCTCAGATCAAGGCCGCAGCAGGATCCGGCGCTGATTATGTGGCAATTGTGGGCCGGGACGAAATTGACTGCGGAAAGCTCACCTTGCGCGATATGCGCCGAGGAGATCAGGAGAGCCTGAGCCTGGCGGAGATTGAGGAGCGGCTGAAAGCTCATTTTCGTCCCGGAAAATGAGCCACATAAAAGAGGAACCAGCCGCGGCGATCAATTTATGGCCGCGCCTGCCCTTAGCCGTTGACCAGAGATGATATCATGCCGTCCAGCTCTCTGGCCTCATCCTGCAGCGCCCCGTCTCCCTGCTCTATGATCCTGGCCAGATCCCGGCGCAGAGGCCCCAGGCGAAGGCAGGCAGTTTTTTCCTGGCCCTCCTGAGAGGCCATCTTTCGCAGCCGCTCCAGCCTCTGCCTCATGGCATCCGGCTTTTCCAGGATCTTCATCAACTGGCGTAAAGCCAGGGCCAGATTTCTGCCCCTATCGGTCACCTTCAGATAATTGACCCTTCCCACCGGCCGGGATGAGATCAAACCCTCGGCTTGCATCTCGGCCAGGATGCTGCAGGTGTGGGGGACGGTTGAGTCTATGCGCCTGGCCACCTGGGCGGCATAGGCATTCTCCATCTCCTCTATGGCGATCAAAGCCAAGGCGGGCTTTTCCCGCAGGAAAAGCCTTCTCAATCCTTGTTGATGCATTTTATTGCCGTTCTTGCCCTGGCGTTAGAGCCTACTGGCCTGAGGCGGGCTGCATTGTGGCTGGAGAGAGCGCCGGAGCGCTCAAGGCCTCCTCGGGCAAGGTGATGCTGGTGGGTTTGTCGAAGTCGTAGAAGCGATCGGAGGTCTGCACGGAAACCGAGATCTCGCCCAGCGGCCTGGATTGGTTGAACATCTCCATCTGGCCTGTTGAAAGGTTCATGGCTCCAATGATCTCCGGGGTCATGGAGAAGCTGATGGCGCTCTCATATTTCACCGGAAGGGTGCTCTTCTTGGAGATCCATATGGTCTTCTCCATCTTGGCAGTCTTATTCAATTCGCTTCGGTTGATGGAGGGAAGGTTCATCGGATACTGAGTTACCTTGGCTGCTACGGCAAATGCGATATTGAACAGATTGGTCTCATCTGCGCTTGCGGTGACTATCCTGAACTTTTGGCTATCTTCTCCCTCTACCGATTCGCTGCCCATATCCTCGAGCTGTGAGAGGTTGAAGGTCCTGGCCAGTGAGAGCACCTGATTATTCTTGTCCTCGCTCCATACCTCTTCTGCTGCTCTTGGATCGATGAGGTGAGTCCAGTTGCCGTTCTGCTCCTGAAGGTAGGTGGAGTTGCCTATGAGATAAACCTCTGCCCCGGTTTCGCTGTTGTTTTCGGGCTGCCCCTCTACCTCAATCTTGCTCTTGGTTGAGCCGCTGACATGAACCATCATTGCAGATAGGTTTACTGAGGAGAGCGTCTCCAGGCTCTCGGTGATGGCAGTCGTCTTCTCCTCATTGGCATTGGCTCCTGCATTCAGCTTCATTGTCTGGGCCACCAGGCTATGCACCGCAAAGCTGGAAAGGTTCTCCGCAGATGGTGCGGACAGGTTCTTCAGCTCTGCGACGTTTCTATCCGGAACGCTAGGTCCCTTCTCCGTGCAGCCGGATATGGCCAGCGCAATCAACATAATGACCAACAATAATCCTTTCATATTCGGTATTCTCCTCTGATAACTAATTAAATTCTGCTGTGATATCGCCACCAATTCCATCTCCATGAAATCAGCTTTTCCCGGCCGGCTGGAAGCTCTCGCCGGTGATCATCTCAAACAGCCGGATGTAGATGCGGCTGGTCTCAGCCACCACCTCAGGGGGCAGGGCTGGAATTGCCGGCTCCGGCTGGCCTGCATCTCGAGCCGCATAAAGCCGGTCTTTGTAGCCGCTCTGGCGGTAGTGCTGGCGGACATATTCCTTGGAGAGGTCCACCAGCTCCCCCGCCTCGTAGCGGGCCTTATCCCAGAAGCGGTCCTCGTCCGCCGTTCCGTAGACATCGATGACCATGATCTGACGATTTTCGTCGAAGGCCAGCTCTTTCTTGCCGTCAGCGTGGATGAGGCCGCGAGATGAAACGCTTCTGCCTATATCCTCATCGATCCGGAGCACAATCTCCCGGGCCTGGTCATACTCCTGGGGCGAGAGCCCGGAGATCTGGAGAGCCTCCTCCTTTTTCAGCAGCCGGTCCGTCTTCTCCAGCTTTGTGGATACCTCCAGAAAGGGCTGGGGGAGGGGCTCACCTTGCGTGACGGTGTGCCCGGAGTGATAGCCAAGATCGCTGGCCGAGAGCTTGCCCTCCTTGATCCGGTCGTAGAGAGAGCCGGCCACATACCAGCGGCAGATCCACTCCAGGGGAATGAGGTAGTTTTTAGATTGAGGAGTAATCTGGGCAGGCTGGAGGATGTCGACTTTTTTGCAGAGCATTCCTGCCGGAGGCAGATACTCCAGAAAGTGGGTCTTGATGCCCATCCTGGCTGCCCGGTTAAACCAGTAGACGCCCTCTCTGCTGAGGGTCTCGCCCTTGAAGGCAGCCTGTCCCCGCGGTCGTAGGCCTCCTTGACCTTGCCCTTCATCAAAAGCTTGCGCTGCATCAGATCGCCTGTAGCCTGGAAGTATGATAACCTTTTGCCTTGTCCTGATGCCCAGGCCTGAGAAATTTAAGCGCGGGGATAATGACCTGAAATAAAAAAAGATTTTTGAAAGGAGGATAAGAGAGGCTCAATCGAAGTCCTCTCCTCCCATGCCGCCCATGCCACCTGGTCCGCCCATGCCGCCGGGCATTCCGCCCGGTCCGCCGGACTTGGAGGCGATGACATCGTCGATGCGCAGAATCATGACTGCGGCCTCGGCAGCGCTGTTGATGGCCTGGGTCTTGACCCTTAGGGGCTCGACCACGCCCAGCTTGAGCATATCCACCGGCTCGCCGGTGTCCAT
>NOLC01000244.1 GCA_002256595.1 Methanosaeta sp. NSP1
TGCAGGAGTTCAGGGCCATTTATGAGGAGCTGGCGGAGAGGCCCCCTGCTCAATGAGAACTTCCCCCAGTAACGATCCACCGCAATTAGATGGGGCGGGTAAATGCAAAGATATACATAATTATCAATACAACATTAGTGCGCATGAGTGAGATAGTCCTGCAGGTTCCGGATGACGCCTTGCTGGCCCTGAAGATGTCTCCGGATGAACTGGGAAATGAGCTGAGACTGGCAGCGGCCATAAAGCTCTTTGAGCTAGGGAGGCTATCATCGGGGGCCGCAGCAGCACTGGCAGGAATACCGAGAACCCTCTTCCTTACCAGGCTGGCTGCCTACGGGGTTGATACTTTTCGCCTGACAGAAGAAGAGCTAAAATCGGAGGCGGCTCTTGCCGGAAGTCATCTGTAATACCTCACCTTTGCAGTATCTACATCAGATCGGTCAATTGAGTATCCTTCCTGCCCTTGTCGGGTCTATTGTCGTTCCACCTGCGGTTCTGGCTGAGCTGGACGCTGGGATCGCAAAAGGACTGGATCTACCACAACTGGAAAATCTCCAATGGATCCGGATTCAAGCACCTATTGGGGCTAAAGCTGCCTCCTTGATAACAGATCTCGGACCTGGCGAATCCCAGGTGCTGATGCTAGCCCTGGAAATGCCTGGAAGCGTTGCTCTTCTGGATGATGCTCTGGCCCGTCGTGTAGCCACTGCCAAGGGAATACCAATTAAGGGCACATTAGGATTGCTTCTGGATGCAAAACGCGCTGGCCACCTGCCCGCGGTCAAGCCATCTCTCGACAGGCTTCAAGAGTTGGGCTTTCGTATAGCTCAGCAAACGCGAGATGCTGTATTGAAGCTGGCCGGCGAATCATAGAGGCCGCCGGGGCAATAAATCAAACTTAATTAAACTTTTTTTGGCGATATAATTTTATATGCTCCATAATACCGCAAGATTTTAGAAAACTTAATAAGGCTCTAGCGCTTATACATCCGCATAAAGCTAAGTATCATTTTGGATGAATTGTCTACTTCAAGAGCGGACAGGAAAGGAGGGCTATATATGAACGATATTCGCTATGTGTGCTTATCAGATATGCACTTCGGGGAGGAGGACAGCCTTCTCACCGAGATGGATGGAAATGATGTGGACCCGCTCAAGGCTAGCCAGGTGCTGGTGCATCTTGCCGGATGCCTTCGTGAGCTGATATCCAAAAACCAGGGATCACAGAAGCCCACATTGATTTTAAATGGTGATATCCTGGAGTTGGCCCTATCCGAGTATAACACCTCGGCCATGATCTTCGAGCGATTCATGGAGCTGGTCATGCCCAGGTGGTATGTCTTTGAGTGGGGAAAAATTCCTGGAAAAGATGGCGGAAAGCTCATAGAATATTTATCTCAGAATTTTGATATTGACTTTGCAAACACTGCGGAGATAAAGAAAACCAATGGCGATAGTGCCATCAGCATATCCGACGGAAGCCATCTCATCTCACTGGAACTGAGCAGTGATAAGACCAAAGCCATCCTGAAGATCGATGGTGTGGAGAAGAAGGAATTCGCAGCCAAAGATAAGGGAAATGGAAAGATCAAGATCTGTGCTGAGGGCAGAGAGCTCTTTGAAAGGATCATCTACATTCCGGGCAACCACGACCACCACCTCTGGGAGCTGGCCAGGGAGACCCAATATGTGGAGTATATCGACAGGCATCCCAATAAGCGCCTGGATCTGCCCTGGCACAAGACGGAGATGTTTATCCTGGAAGGAACCCGTGAAGAGCTGGAGAGGAATGTATCTTCATATTTCCTGGATAAAATCTTGAAGAGAAGATCAAAGCTCGATATCGACGAGGAGCAGGTCCTGCGCGAAGATATCCAAATCTATATAGCCTATCCCAACTTCGGCCTTCTCTCTGAAGATAAAGAGAAATGCGTCGTCATTCATCACGGTCACTTCGTGGAACAGATGTACTGCATCATGAGCAGACTGAAAGCGGATCTACTTAATATTGACAGCAAGACGCCCAATGATGTGCAGTTGTTTGAGTCCGAGAATTTCGCCTGGATTGATTTCCTCTGGTCTGCCCTGGGGCGTTCCGGTCAGGTGGGGGCGCTCACTGAGACCTTCTACGAGCATATGCTTGACGAGGAAGAGAGAAAGAATTTCTTCTCCAAAGTGGCCAGCAACCTGGCTAAGAAATATGGTCCGCGCTGGACAGACCCATTTGAAAAGAGATTTTTAAAATTTATCTTCGACAGAATCTCCGACCGGGAGAGAGGCGCCAAAGATGAGGCTCTTGGTGAGGATGGGCGAAAAGGAATGCTTATGTACCTGGATGCAGTGAAAAATCAGATCATCAATGAGCGTGAGGGGGAATTGCCTTCAGAGCTGTCTTTCGTCTTCGGCCACACTCACAAGCCGTTTCTCAGCGATCAATGCAATGTTACGGGATTCAAAAAGCCTGTGGCAGTTTACAACACCGGCGGCTGGGTAGTTGATACCGTGCAGCGCAAAGATATCTTCGGGGGCGCTGTCCTGCTAATGGATGAAAATCTGGATGCCTGCCTGCTGGAGATGTATCGCGAAAACGAGAGCCTTGAAGGCTATAAGGTTAAAGCCCTGCATTTAAATGAAGGCACAACCGATAGCACCTTCTACAGGAGAATCAATGAGATAGTCGGCCCAGCCGATCAGCCCGCCAAAAAGCCCTGGGCCCAGTTCTCCAACATCGTGTCCCTTGACGTGAAGGCCAGGGCAGAAAGGCTTGATATGAGGCTCAAAGCCCTCTAGCTCAAATAGAGCTTCTTGATGCATTGTCATGATGCAGTCCTCCCCCTGCCTGCAGAGGCTGCGAGGAGACTGCATATGGCACTAAAGCAGCACAGGCCTCGCCGTATGTGCCGGCTTTTACTTATAGCATCTTGGTGGCCTCTTTGGGCCTTGGCGTCTTGACCACCAGCACCCGCATGGGCCTGTCACTTTCGTTGATCCAGCGATGGGGGATTTTTGCCGGGCTCTCAATGAGCGTGTCAGCGCAGACGCTGGCTCTCTCCTCGCCTATCTCCACCACTCCCCGCCCCTCCAGGACATAGAAGACCACATCCACCGGAGTGATGTGCTTTTTCAATGCCTCCCCCGGTTGCAGGGTGATGTGCACCACCTGGGCGCTCTCGGTGTCGCTGATAGCTCTGGCATCTACATTATGGGGATTGGGTTTGCTGGATACGGAATTAACTTCCACGATCTTCATCTAGATCTTCCTCGTCTTTATTTTATTGTAATACCCCGATGCTTGCATCGGGTATAAAGGGCATGCGTAATCAACTTAGGTTTCGATCAGGGTTACCTGGTTCTAGGATGGGCGGGATCATCAATTAGCCTGCACAAGAAGATTAGAAGCCAACACCGGATAACCCAATCCCCACCTGCATCCATAGCACCTCCTCCTCGCCCTCTTCTCCCCTCAGGTACATGGCCAGCTCCCTGCCCAGCCCCAACACCGCCTTGCGCTTCTCTACCCCGCCCCGCTCCCGGTAGTGCCTCTCAGTGTCCTCCAGGATTCTCTCGAAGCTGAGCCCTTTTAATGCCTCGCCCATGAGCAGACGCTCCTCAGAGTCGCACTTGAGATAGACGCATTCCATCTCCGGCGGTCCCAGAAATCTTCTGATCTCCCGAGCCAGCTCATAGCCCTGCAGAGATGGGACCACCAGACGGCATTCCGGAAAGTTCCGTTGCAGTATCTGAAGCAGTTCGGTGAAAAGGTGAAAATCCAGAGCGCAGTACTTGAAGAGCCTGTCCAGCAGGACCTCTTTCTTCTCCAGATCGATCCGCAGGAAGACCTCCACCGCCACTCCGTCCAGGCCGCACTGCTCTTTTCCATCCACATCCAGCCGCTCTGAAGCAGTCTGCAGCCGGTCGAAGAACTGGCAGAGGTCACGGCAAAACTGCTTCCTCCTGGCAGTCCCGCCAGGCGGCGGATCAGGATAAAAGCTTATGCTGGCCCTGACCGCCAGCCATTTGCTAGCTGTCCAATCCATGATCTCCTTTTCCGATCATATCATGCATTCAGGGCCGCATCCAAGTGGCCGATGCATCCTTTTCCTAAAGATCCTTCAGTTCGTGGCAGAGATGGAAGGATAGCTATCCAGAGAGCTTCCTATGACCTTGGGCTTATCGCAGATGAGATCATTGTTGGTATCGTTGCAGCCCTCACCGACCTCATCATAATCGCTGTAGTGATTTCCCATGACCCGGGGGCCGCTGATCATATCCAGTATGCCCCGCAGTCCGCCCGACCTGGTGCCCGCATCCCAGGAGGTGTTCTTGCCGCTGTCGCTTATGGTGATGCTGTTGTTAATCAGATCGTTGGAGACGAAGGTGTTGTTTGCGCCGGCAGCCTCAATATATATGCCGTATTTGTTCTTGTAAATTATATTGTTCATTATAAGGTTATTGCTGGAGAGAACCTTGATTCCTGAATGGCCGCAACCGCAGCCGCCTGAGCCGGTGATATTGAAGCCCTGAACTGTTGTATTGCTCGCCGCAATGGTGATGACGCTCCCCGATCCGCCCGCATTAACCAGCGGACGGCCGTTGCCGCTATCCACACCGATAAGGTTGAGCGGCTTGTTTATGTTCACATTCTCCTTATACACCCCGCTTTGCACCCTGATGGTGTCGCCGGGCATAGAGCCGTCTATAGCCGCCTGGATCTGAGAATAATTGGCGCCCGTCTGGCCCACAAGGACCTCGGAGGCACCTGCACATCCCCACAGCAATAAGGGGATCAGTATTAACAAGATGCATGACCTCATAAAAATTTCCATGATATGCTCTTTCTATTAGAACCTTTTCATTAATATCTTGAAACAGTACAATTTGTTATAGATAATATCAAATTAGATAATTTTCCATGCAGCGACTCCTGGCTGCATTTCTCTTTGATGCCTATTGCCGGCAGAATAAAGATCGCTGCTCCCTTTATCTTGGATCATGGCTATATGCCTCAAATCCTTTGAGATCAATACTCATCGCTGATTCATCATATTGATATAATATGCTCTGCCATTGTCCCGGCAGTGAAAACAGGGCGCATATGCTGCCTGTAGCGGGCATTGCCTGCCGAAGAAGAGATATGCGCCGGAGAGAGATGATGAGAGTGATGATATGACTGCAAAAGAATCAAGGGTAGAGGAGTTTGTAGCAGCCCTGGGTGGAGAAGTAGAGAGCGCCTTTGGCAGGCTGATGGCAGGGGTCATGAAAGAGGGCTCCCTCTCGGAAAAGGATAAGGCTCTGATTGCCCTGGCCTGCTCGGTGGCTGTTAGATGCGAGCAATGCATCCGGCGGCATAAGAAAGTGGCTCTGCTGAAGGGAGCAAGCCGGGAGGAGATGCTGGAGGCGGCAGCCATTGCCGGGATGGTGCGCATGGGATCCGGCTATAACACTGCCGCCCTCCTGCTGGATGAAGAATAGGGGCAAGCGGCTTTTTAATTAGAGAAGGTAGGATGTTATGATTGAGGGCAT
>NOLC01000077.1 GCA_002256595.1 Methanosaeta sp. NSP1
ATCTCCGAGATCAAGAAGGACTTCATCTATAACCTGCTGCTCAAGGGAGAGAGGATCGACGGCAGATCCTTCGACCAGTACCGGGAGATATCCATAGAGAGAGATGTGATCCGGAAGGCCGAGGGCAGCGCGCTTGTAAAGCTCGGCTCCAGCCAGGTGCTGGTGGGCGTGAAGATGCAGCCGGGTGAGCCCTTCCAGGATACCCCCAATCGGGGCGTGATCATCACCAATGCCGAGCTGGTTCCACTGGCCTCACCCTCCTTCGAGCCTGGACCGCCCAGCGAGGTGGGTATAGAGCTGGCGCGTTTGGTGGATCGCGGTGTGCGCGAGTCAAAGGCCATTGACCTAGATGCCCTCTGCATTGAGCCGGGCAGAAAGGTTTGGATAGTCTTCATAGATGTTCATATTCTGGATGACTGCGGGAACATACTGGATGCCGCGTCGCTGGGGGCCATTGCCGCCCTGCTCTCGACCAAGGTGCCGGCCAGCCGCTTCGGCCTGGGGGAGGACTATATCCTGCCTGTCAGGGACATCCCCATAGCCACTACAGCGATTGAGTTCAATGATGTGCTGATGTTCGATCCCGGTGTGGATGAGGAGGCCATAGCCAACACCCGGCTGACCATTATAACCACGGCGGAGGGCAACATCTGCGGCACTCAGAAGAGCGGCACGGGAATGCTCAGGCCGGAGCAGGCCTACCGCATCATTGATATAGCATGTGAGAAGGCGAAAGAGATCCGGGAAAAGTTTCTGGAAGCATAAACGGAAGTTATAGAAATGGCTAAGCAGACTACTAAGGGAAGAAAGAGCAGATCAGCAGCCCGGTTCGGCCCCAGGTACGGCCGCAAATCGAGAAAGCTCGTGGCTGATTCGGAAGAGAAGAGCAAGGCGTCTTACGATTGTCCACAGTGTGGAAGGAACAGAGTCACCAGGACCAGTACAGCAATTTGGAGCTGCAGCAAATGCGGCTATACCTTTGCCGGCGGCTCTTTCATGCCCGAGACCTCTTTGGGCCGCTCAGTGCTGCGGTCTCTCAAGAAGATTCTTGAGGCGGTTTAAGAGATGGCCTATAAGTGCACCAGATGCAAGAAGACCGTGGAGATTGACTACGAGTACAGCGGCATACGCTGTCCTTACTGTGGGCATCGCATATTGATGAAGGAGCGGCCCACCACGGTCAAGAAGATGAAAGCCATCTGATGTTCATCACCACATCGCGAGACCCATCAGCCAAAGCCAGGCGGTTTGCTAAGGCTTTGGCCTCCTTTCTATCTGTCGATTATGTCAACCGGGGAAAGCAGAGGCCGGATCCGGAGGAGACCTGGCTGGTGGTGACCGAGGACCACGGCAATCCCGCCGGTCTGGTCAGGCGCAGCGAGGGAAGAGAGGAAAAACTGGGCTTTCGGCTCTCTGGCGATATCGAGGCGACGCGGCAGCGGTCGGCTGCTGCGGCTGTGGTGGGCGAAAAAGAAATCGCCCTTCCCGTGGCCCGGTTCCTGGAGCTGGATTGGATGCCTGGTGTGGATGGATATCAGGGGCGCGTTGTTCTGGTGCAGCCGGGGCGAATCGATTTCCTGGACGGGGATAAGGCCTGGATCAGGCTGAAGATATGAAATGCTGTGCAGATCTGGTGTTTGAGAGCAGCCGGTCGGGAGAGATCTACGAATCCCTCAAGCCCGAGCTGGATGACGACCTGCACCGCTCCAGTGTGACCCTGCAGGCCGAAGACGGCATCATCAGGCTGGAGATCAGGGGGGAGGATACCGTCTCCCTCCGGGCAGCCTTAAATACCTGGATAAGGTTGGTTAAGATTGCATTTGAGATGGTGAGTTTATGAGTGGCGAATTGCCTCCGCAGATACAGAATCAGTTGGCTCAGCTTCAGCAGCTTCAGCAGCAGGCCCAGGCGGTTATGACCCAGAAAGGCCAGATAGAGGGCCTCATACGGGAGACCGAGGCGGCGCTGAAGGAGCTGGAGAAAAGCCCTGACGACGCAGTTATATACAAGAGCGTGGGGGAGCTTCTCTTCAAGTCGGAGAAGCCCAAGCTGCAAGAAGAGTTGAAGGAGAGAAAGGATATGATGGATATCCGCCTCAAGACCATGGCCAAGCAGGAAGAGAGGATCCAGGGTCGCTTCACCCAGCTTCAAGAGCAGCTCAAGATGTCTTTAGGTCAGATGCCGCCCAAGGGCGGCTAAAATCCTTTGCGGACCCGTGGCTTAGCCAGGATATAGCACCGGGCTTCTAACCCGGGGGTCGCGGGTTCGAATCCCGCCGGGTCCGCCTTATCGTTTTTATTTTAGGGAGGTTTTATGTGCGAGCTTAAGGTCTTTGTCTTAAAAGGCGAGATGCGGGAGAAGGTCATGGACGGCGTGGTGAGGATCACCGTTCAGGATGGCAGCGTGCTTTTGGAGGGGATTTTCGGGGAGTCTTTGAAGGTCGAGGGCAGGCTTACAAAGGTGGATATAATGGCCCAGACGGCGGATGTAACTGCAAATTAAGAGCAGTGTCATCGCCAAATAGGTGGTGCCACAAAAAGATTCGTGTAAAAGTTATAAAGCAAATAAAATAGTTGGCTCAAGGCCCTTCAAGCGTCTCAACAGAGATGCCCTCATTTGGCTTGATTTGCCAACCAGTCCTGCCAGGAATAAAGCTTGGCATCGTATCCCAGCATTTTCAGGCTGAACCATACCACGGAGGCTTTAATTCCTGTGCTGGTAAATACCACAACGGGCTCATCTTTGCTTAGGTTGGCAAAGACTTCTTTGAGAGCTGTCTCTTTCTTAATTGTGCCATTAAAGACCACACTATCCGAGGGTATATTGATGGCCCCCGGTATGGTACTGAGATTGAATTCATGGGAAGATCTGGCATCCACAATCCTGGCCTTGCCGCTCTTCACGTAATCATAGGAGGCCATCGGATCAGCGGTAAACATGGGCGTGTAATTCACGGAAGGCCTAATCATAGACTGGCTGGCGATTGGATGCCCGGCAGCAGCCCAGTCCTCAATGGTTCCATCCAGCACTCTGACCCTCTCATGTCCCAGGACCTTCATCATAAAATAGACAAAAGTTGCCGGCGCCGGGCCGCCGCCACATGGCATGCACTCGCCGTAGATCACTATTGAGTCGTTCCTGGATATTCCTGCGTCACCTAAAATCTGTGTGATTTCAGGAACTGACATGAACTTTCCATCCCTCATGAAATTATCATATGGAATTGCAATGGAACCCTGGATGTGTCTTGTGGAGTTCTCGCTTATATCCAGCAACAGATCTGAGCTGGAAACATCGGCAACAGGCACCAGCATTTGCTTAAATTCATGGCTCTTTTCCTGTGCAGCTGAGCTTTTTCCGATAAGTCCATCTGAAGAGACCCACAGGTTAAATGATCCCCAAATAAGGGCGGCCAGAACAAGAAGCGATGCTATTGTTAACAAACGCAAAGACCTTGATCTACTCGCTTTCAATGATGGTCACCTTATACCCAATGTTAGGAGTATCTGAAACAAATCAGTACCTTGCCAAGGAGAATAGATCTGATGAATATATAATACTTACGTAGAATACTAATTTATTCATTTCACCCTCGGCATAATGAGACCCCTGTGCCAGTTTCTGGCTGGAGAAGGCTTGCTGGCCCGGGTAGACGTCATGCCCCAGACTGCCAAGTTAGTGCACTGATGTATCCCCAATCTTACCGATGGCACGGAACCGGATTGTGCTATGACTCGCTTCAAGCAGTCGGGAATAGATCTTCTGTCAACCTAAGGTGCACTTGAATTGTTTTAGCCCAGGCTCCGGCCGGGGCAATGCTCGCCAGAGCCTTCCGGCCAAATCCATTCTCGGTAAACATATCCACTTACCTTTCAGCCAATTATAAATGATCACGGCAACCTTCTAATATAATCAATCCTCACCCTTGTCCGGCGCGGTTGAAACATGTCGGCAATTAAACTCAAGATTGACGGTCGAGAGGTAGAGGTTCCCGAGGGATCTACCATCATGGATGCGGCTGGCAAGGCAGGCTCATATGTCCCGGCTCTCTGCCACCACCCGGATCTGAAACCAATAGGCTCCTGCAAGCTTTGCATTGTCTCGGTTGAGGGCATGGACTCTTATCCCACGGCCTGCAACACCCTTGCCCAGGCGGGCATGGTGGTGGAGACCCGAACGGAGGAGCTGCAGGAGATGAGGCGGCACACCCTGGAGATGCTCCTGGCTCTGACCAACCATCCCACAAGTTGTCTTTTCTGCGAGAGAAAGGACCAGTGCGGCGACCTGCGGGAGTGCATGAGGAAGTTTCCCGTGACCGTGGGCTGCAAGTACTGCCCCAAGGATGGCCGGTGCGAGCTGCAGGAGGCGGTGCTCTTCGTAGGCTTGAAGAGCATCCGATACCAGATCGAATTTAGAAATATGCCGGTTTTAAGAGAGCCGTTCTTCGACCGCAACTACAACCTCTGCATCATGTGCGGCCGATGCGTGCGAACCTGTCAGGAGGTGCGCGGGGTGGGTGTGCTCTCCACCAATCCAGACTTCCACCGCATGCACTGGATAGGGCCGGAGTCTCTTCAGAACTCGGAATGCAAGTTTTGCGGGGCGTGTGTGGATGCCTGTCCCACCGGTGCTCTCTTATCCCGATCTGGAAAATGGATTCAGCCCGAGGATACGGTGGTCACGATCTGCCCCTACTGTGGGGTGGGCTGCAGCCTGGTGCTTGGCGTCAAGGAGGATCTAATCGTCACCGTCTCTCCGGACAGAGAGAGCCCTGTAAACCGGGGGCAGCTATGCGTCAAAGGCCACTTTGGCCTGGAGGAGATCGTCCATCATCCCGACCGCCTGACCAGGCCGCTCATAAAACGGGCTGGCAAGTTTGAGGAGGCCAGTTGGGAAGAGGCCCTCGACCTCATTGCCCGAAGGTTCAGCGAGATCAAAGACAAATACGGCCCCAATTCACTGGGAGCCCTCTCCTCTTCCCGGTGCACCAATGAGGAGAACTACCTGGTCTCCAAGCTGGCCCGGGCTGCCTTCGGAACCAACAATGTGGACAACTGTGCCCGGGTCTGCCACGCCCCCTCGGTGACAGGGCTTGCGGCCTGCTTTGGCAGCGGGGCAGCCACCAACTCCTTTGACCAGATCGAGGACGCCGATGTGCTCCTGGTCATAGGTTCCAATACCACCGAGGCCCATCCCATCGTCAGCCTGAAGATGATCCAGGCAGTCTCCAGGGGGGCGAAGATCATAGTGGCCGATCCCCGCAGGATCGAGCTGGTGGACATGGCCTCAATCTGGCTCAGCCTCAAGCCCGGAACCAATATTGCTCTTCTCAATGGGATGATGAATGTCATCCTCAATGAGGGGCTGGAGGACAGGGACTTCATTGCCAGCCGTACCGAGGGCTTCGAGGAATTTAGAAATACGGTTATGCAGTATTCCCCGGAGCGGGCAGCAGGAATTACGGGAGTGGCGGCGGAGTATATCATAGAGGCGGCCCGGCTCTATGCCACCGGCGTCATGCCCCTGCGGGGGCAGAACAATGTGCAGGGAGCCTGCGATATGGGGGCACTGCCCAATGCCCAGGTCGGCTATCAGCCGGTGGATGATCCCGGCATCAAGTCCAAGTTCGAAGAGGCCTGGAAGGTGCAGTTGCCCTCATCTCCAGGCTTGACCTCCACTCTGATGATGGAGCGGGCCAGAGAGGCGATTTCGTCCATTATCTCTGAAGGGTGATTATAGCTCATGGGATAGCCCATCCGCTGTGAAATCTGGCAGATGGTCTGCCAGTTCTCCTGGCCGCAGAGGGCGGGTATGGCTTTATTCACCCGCTGGATGCGCCTCTCGCCATTGGTAAATGTCCCATCGCACTCGGCAAAGCTGGCCGCAGGCAGGATGACATGGGCAAATTCCGTGGTCTCGGTGGGGAATATCTCCTGGATCACCAAAAAATCCAGGGCCTGCAGCGACTCCCTGATCTTATTTGTATCCGGATCGGTCTGGGCCAGATCCTCTCCCAGGATATAGAGCCCCTTGATCTGGCCTTCCCGGG
>NOLC01000046.1 GCA_002256595.1 Methanosaeta sp. NSP1
GAAGATGTGCTTTCGGACCAGGGTGTAATGCGATGCCTGGTTGAAGAAGTCCACCACCAGCGTTCCCTCCGGCTTCAAGATGCGATAGAACTCCCGCAGAGCCGCTATCGCTGCAGCGGTATGGGGCAGGCAGGTCAAGACCCCGCTGCTCACCACATGGTCGAAGGAGCAGTCCCGGAAGGGAAGGCTGGTTACCGATCCCCGCAGAAAGCCAGCCCGATGGTCATCCTTTGCCCGCATCGCCGCCCGGCCCAGCATATTGCGGGAGAAATCCATGCCCACCATCTGCAATACTGGCCATCCCGCCCCTCCTGCGTTGTCCCTTCTCAGAGTCCGCAGGAGCAGATTTCCGTTGCCGCATCCAGCATCCAGCACCCGCCCCCTGGCCCCGGAAAAGCAGAACTTTGACACCTCCTCCTCGAAATCCTCCATCATCTTCAGGATATAGTCTGGAGTATCATCGGGAAGATCGCGGGCCAGCTTGAGGTCAACTGCCTCCCCGCATCTCGTCTGGGCCTCCCAGAAATCCAGCTCCTCACGATCCAGATGGCAGTCCCTCGACGAAGACATCTCTTCTCCCTGCTTTAATGCACCTCAGATCCCTGCCGTTCGGGCCGGATCGGATGCGCCAGGCAATCGAGGTGGGATGAGAATTATTAATAGTTTGTCAGGGCAGATATAGTAGGTCAGTCAAGGATCAGATAATGATCAGGCTGGGGTTCAGACGATGGGCACTCACGAGGCAGGTAATGCTCCCTCGCAAAGACAGAGGAGAGAGCTGAAGGAGATCTCCGACCTGGTGGTGAGGGATCTGGAGGGGATTCTTAAGGCAATGCAAAGCGCGGCAGATCAGATATCATCCGGACGCTCGGCGGAGGAGATAGATGACGGCGGCTATCAACTCTATCTGGCCAGAACGGATCCTCAAGACCGAAGCAGCCGGACCGAGGCTGTCCTTTATGCTCTAAATCATGAAGAATTCTATAGTCACCTGGAAAAGGCAGCGGGCGAGTCAGGCCTGTGCCTGGAGGAGGAGACCAGGCTGGAGGTAGAATTGCCCGAGGCAGAGTTTGAGGAGAATATGATCACGGGCGGCTTTGAAAAATATAAGGGCTTGGCTGTGGAGCACCACAACCAGTGTCTGGAGGAGCTGATGGTGGCTGTCTGCTACCGTCTTCGGGAAAGGGGCTTTGCCTTGGCCTGCGTTCCCGATGAGGACGTGATCTTCTATCTGCCAGTAGGCAGAGGATGAGGGTCAGAGGTGTTCTTTGATTCACGATCAGGGATGGATTATCTGAATGCAAATCTTCGGGCCGCTGGTCATGTCAGTCTACTTCCTGATCTTCGCCCTGGTGCATAGCCTGCTGGCCGATCCGGCCTTCAAGAGAATGGCCAGGAGCATAATCGGGACGGGCTTTGATCGCTGGCAGAGGCTGGCCTATAACCTGCTGGCTACCATCATGACCCTGCCCTTTCTCTTTATCCTGATTTTCCTTCCTGATAGAACGCTCTACCAGATCCCATGGCCCTGGATTTATATTATGGCGGGCGGGCAGCTTCTCCTGGCCATAGCCTTGCTCTTGACCCTGCGCCAAACAGGAGCCGGACCATTCCTGGGGCTATCCCAGATTTGGGATGAGGGCAGGATGGACGGTGGAAGCGGCCTGGTGACCACGGGATTTTACTCCCGCACCAGAAATCCCCTCTTCCTCTTTGCCGTCCTCATCCTCTGGCTCTCGCCGCTCATGACCGAGAGCCTGCTGGCCTTCAATATCCTGGCCACGGTCTACTTCTATCTGGGCGCCAGGCATGAGGAGAGGTCATTGAGAGCGGAATACGGAGCGGCATATGAGGACTATAAGGCAAGGGTGCCCATGTTCCTGCCCCGCCCGGGAAGCAGGAAGCAAATAAATAATGATTAATCCTATTATGATTGGGAGCCAGATCCAATGAACTTTAAAGATCCCAATGCTGGCCGCAGGCGTGCGGGCATATGGTGGCTGCTTGTATAAGGTCTACGGCACGCCGGACCTCAGCGTCTCTCTGGAGAACGATCGCCTAAATCAGGGAGAGGTGGCATCGCTCTTCATCACCTTGACCAACAGGGGCAGAGTAACCTCATTTCAGGTCAACGAGGAGCCTGCCGCCAACCAGAAAGAAGAGGTCATAGCCGCGCAAAGAGAACAGGAGCTGGAAAAGCTGAGGACGGTGGCCCAGGATGTCTCGGTTCACCTCTGGGCTGAGAACAAGAGCGCCATCGATATCAAGCGTGCTGTGGCCTTCCCGGGAAGCATCCGGGAGGGTCAGACCTCTGCCCGTCTGGAGTTTCCTGTGGAGGCCTATAAGAACGCCGAGCCGGGAGAATACCGGCTTTATGCCGCCCTCAATTACACCTACCAGAAGGATGTGGCCGTTCACGGGGATGAGGACCGGCCCGAGACTCCGGATGTCTATTACTGGTACGCCGGTCTCAGCCAGATCATCCCCCTCACCCTGACGGTCGAGAGGAAGAGCGGAGCTGAATTTGAGATCATGAATATCACTCCCTCCTCCCTGGAGGCGGGCTCGGAGGACAATGTCATTGAGATCAGCATAAAGAATGTGGGCCATGATACGGCCAGAGACCTGGTGGCCAGGCTGCGGCCGGA
>NOLC01000250.1 GCA_002256595.1 Methanosaeta sp. NSP1
GCGAAGCCGTGGGCCAGCAGCTCATTGGCAGCATTCATATCTCCTTTGGATGGTCCTAACTCGAAAAAGCGACGCACAATGCTCTTGTTATCCTCGATGGACATCGATATCATCTGCCTATCTTTTCCGATAGCCTCAAATTGAGGTATTCGCCAACCAGAATCGATGCCGGATAGAGGACCTCTTCTTCAGTTTGAGCATGGAGCATCAGCTTTTCCGCAAAATGCGATGCACCTTCATTGCCCTCCGAATTCGCCGCTTCCACCAAAACCTTCAGGGCGGCTACGATCTCCCTATGCTCCAGGAGCATCTGTCCGAGATCAGCCTTAAGGCGATAGGCCATGGCCACAGCCGCCTCCATCTCCGGCAGAACCCTGCCCTCTGCGAGAGCTGGCAGCAGTCCCAGCGGCGGCAGAGCATACTCCTCCTCTTTCAAGAAATGGGGGTGAAGGGCCTTGGCTACTTTGGCTGCTGCCTCGCCGGTAGCTCCACCGGCATCCATGGCCTCGGCAAGCTGGGCGTGAAGCTCTTCATGCTCAGCTTTAAGTGATAGGGGCGTTTTAAGCATCATAAAATATCTCCTCTCAAAATTTGTCTATACATATGCAGCTTTTCTTGATAAAGCTTTAGAGTTAGAGCTTCTTCGCAAGCGAACCTCTGGATTCCCATATGGTCTCCCTTTGCTTCTTTGGAGATCCCTCCATTGGGCAACTGTGGACCGGCTTGGGGTTGGCGGAGTGGTTCGCCCATTGCGCTGGATGTCGGAACGGCGGGGCCCGCCCGGGCTGCGCCATCAGGCTCTGCGCTCGGGAGATGGGCTACGGGCTGTGCAGCTCCTGCGCCGATCTGGAGGGCTGCACCAGGTTCAGCTGGCAGCGCCAGCACGGGCAGGAGGTCCGGGATTTGCTGAAGGAGAGCAGGGGCTGCCGCAGGAGAGTATATCTGGAAGATGAGATCTTCTTATTGATCAGGACTATTTTATAGCGGGACATGCAAGAAAGCATTGCAGAATGGCCGGTGATCAGCCTGGTTTTAAGGAAGCAAGCCTGGAGCGGGGTATAGAGCATGAGCAATCTGGAAGGACTCTCGTCAACTGAAGCGGCAGAACGCCTCAAGGAATACGGCCCCAACTCCCTGCCCGAGCCTCAACATCGCCTGCTCCGGCTCATACTGCGCCAGTTTTCGGGAATCTTCAATGTGCTCCTCCTGGCCGCAGCAGCAGTGACATTTTTCCTGGGCGAGACGATCGACGGGGCTTTCATATTATTCTTTGTCTTCCTTGGAGCAGCCCTCAATGTCTTTCAGGAGCACAAGTCAAATGCTGCCGCGGACAAGCTCAAGTCCTACTTCGTGCGCACCATCACCGTCCGGCGTGATGGCCGGGATCAGGAGCTGCCCGTCGCCGACATCGTCCCCGGTGACATCCTCAAGCTGGAATCCGGAGACATCATCCCTGCCGATGCCATTGTGCGCCAGGCAAAGAGCTTTCTGGTCGATGAGACCACCTTCACAGGCGAAAGCATTCCTGTATCCAAGCAGAGGCACCAAGACCCGCCTGGCCTCCATCTCGGCCACCGCCTCTGCCGTCCAGGCGGAGAGCGAGCTGGTCAAGGGGGTTGACCGCATCAGCACCTTCATACTGAAGATAACCCTGATCACACTCCTCTTCGTCATCCTGGCCAATGTCCTCATCGATGGCAAGGAGACGGATATTCCCAGCCTGCTCATCTTCGCCATCGCCCTGGCGGTCTCTGTCATTCCCGAGGCTCTGCCTCTGGTTTTGACCTTCTCCCTCTCCCGGGGAGCCCTGCAGTTCGCCAAGAAGGATGTGATTGTGAAAAGGCTCTCCTCGGTTCAGGACCTGGGATCGGTGAACCTGATATGTTCCGACAAGACCGGCACCATCACCGAGAACCGCCTGGTCCACAAGAATAGTTACATCGTCCCGGAGTCGGCTTTCCACCCGCTCATCCTGGCCCGCCTGGCGGCCCATGACCTGGAGGGGCCGGCGCCGGAACCTTTTGATCGAGCCACAAACGAAGCTCTATCTGATGAGCAGCGCTCCGAGATAGCAGCTTTCAAGCTCTTGGAGGAGGAGGCCTTCGATCCGGCTCTCCGCAGCAACGGGGCGGTGGTCCGAAAAGAGGACGGCCTGGTGCTGCACATCCGCCGTGGCAGCCCGGAGTATTTCTTTGAGCAGGGGCTGGTGCATCGGGAGCAGGTGGGTGGATGGCTTGCTGATGAGGAACGAGCCGGCAGGCGAGTGCTTGGCGTCAGCTATGATGAAGGCAGTGGCGCCCGATTCGGAGGCTTTGTATCCTTTGTCGATACCCTCAAAGATACCACCATTGAGACCATAGCTGCAGCCAGAAAGCTCAATGTGGCTGTGACCATCATCACCGGCGACGCCCTGATGGTGGCCGAGGCTGTGGGTCGGGAGGCCGGATTGGTGACCAGCAGCGATGAGGTCATGAAGGCGGCGCAGTTCCTGGCTTTGCCCATCCAGGAGCAATTCAAACGCATCAGCACCATCCGCGTCTTTGCCCGGACCACGCCGGAGCAGAAGCTGCAGTTGATTGAGCTTCTTAAAAAGCAGTACACCGTAGGCTTCTTGGGCGAGGGGATCAATGATGCCCCGGCTCTTAAAGCCGCACATGTGTCCATGGTGGTGCAATCGGCTGCAGACGTGGCCCGCGAGACCGCCGACATAGTCCTGCTCAAAAACGACCTGAGAGTGATAGTGGAAGGCATACGCATGGGCCGGGAGACCCATGCCAACACCCTGAAATATATTCGGGCCACCCTTGTATCCAACTTTGGAAATTTCTATGCTGTGGCCATCGGCTCGCTGTTCATCAGCTTTCTTCCCATGCTGCCCAAGCAGCTTCTGCTGCTCAATCTCCTCTCCGACTTTCCAATGATGGCAATAGCTTTTGACCGCGTCTCCGAGCAAGAAGTGGCCCAACCGCAGCGCTATGACTTCCGCTCGCTCTATATCATCTTCGTTACACTGGGTCTGGTCAGCACAGTCTTTGATTTCATTTATTTTGCGCTCTTCTATCGCATCTCTCCAGAGGTGCTGCAGACCAACTGGTTCATAGCCAGCGTGATCACCGAACTATTGCTGATGGCATCCATCCGTTCCATGCTGCCCATCGAAAAAGCCGGCTGGCCGGCGCCTTTGGTCGTGTTGGTCTCAGTGCTGGCCCTTGTGATCACTTTGGCCCTGCCCATGATCCCCTGGACAGCGGAATTCTTTGAGTTCACCAGGCCTACGACAGCCCACCTGGTCCTGATCATGTCTCTTGCCCTGCTCTACCTCATCATCTCCGAGCTGGCCAAGCGACCTTTAGCCCGTTTCCTGAACAAGAAATAGGAAGCTTTGCTTCACCAGATCCATGCCGGAGGGGAAAATTGCTTTTTTATTTGTCCCATGCTTCTGGAACCCTAACGGAGATCCTACCTATACATGTGCTATCAAGGGCCGCATCTTGGTTCTTGTTGGAG
>NOLC01000219.1 GCA_002256595.1 Methanosaeta sp. NSP1
GCTGGAGGCCGGCCACGCGAAGTTGGGGAAAGATAGCTACAACCATCAAAATTATGCCCAGGCCCCCTATGAGCTGCTGGAATGATCGCCAGAAGAGCAGTCCCAAAAAGGTTTGGCTGTCCACTGCCTGCCAGGCTATGCCATAGGCATCCAATCCTTGGCTCAGATCATTGAGGAGAATGGCGCAGATGCTGCTATCGGCCAGGGTGGAATTAACTATATAGTAGCCCTGGAGGTCAGCCTCGACTAGAATAGTGGCACCGGTTGCCGAGAGTCCTGACACCGATTCGAAGAGTCCGTCCACAAGGCTCAGACCCTGAAAAGCAAAGGGCAAAGAGCCGAAGAATATGGCGGCAAGCCAGCCTATAGAGACAGCAGCAAAGGCCTCCTTATGTCCCACCTCTCCCCGCCTGCCCAGCCGTCTGAGCAAGATCCCTGTGCATATGGAAAGCAGAGAGGTCAGGGCAAAGGCCAAAACTCCGTTGGTCTCGCGGTAATAAGCAGAGACGAATCCAGGTGCTAAGAGCAGCAGGCCGAAGATCTTGAGCGGGGTTCCGACTATATCAAAGACTATTGGAAACTTCATCTTTCCTGCCTCGAATTCGTGCTTCGGGCCAAAGCCAAGGCCAGGATATTCGTGAATGCTTCCAGTAACCTCTTCTGCTCAGGGAGCAAGAGCTGTTCCGCCTTGCCCAATCCCACGCCCAGCACACCAATGGTGACTTCTTTGGTCTTGAGAGGCAGGTAAAAAAGCGTCGCTGAGGAAAGTGTCTCCGTGCCGTGTCCCGCTTCCTGGCTGTGTCTGAGGACCCAGGTGGCTACACCCAGCTTGCGTTCGTCAAATATGAGGTGTTCTCCCATCTTGGCCCGTTCCTTGAGCCGTCCGGTTTCATCAGGCAGCAAGATCATCACTTCACACTCGAAGGCCGCTGCTATCTCTCTGGCGGCGGAGCTTAAAAGCTCCTCCTCGTTCCCGGCAGCCATCAGGTTGCGAGTGAAGGAATAAAGAGCGGAGACAAAGCGCTCCCTTTGCCGGGCGCTCTCTCCCTGCCATCTCACCAGATCTGCCAGAAAGCTGGTTGCAATTCCCACTACAACGAAGACCATGAACATGGGCAGATAGCGCAGATCTTCAACTGCCAGAGTCATTCTGGGAGGCACGAAGAAGAAATCCAGGGTGGCTACGGCCATGAATGATGTGATCAAACCTGAACGCCTGCCCCATGTCATTCCGCTGTAGATCACAGGCAAAAGCAGGATCATGGCGATGTTGATGAGGCCCAGTTGGCTTTGCAGCAGCCAGCAAAAGACAACCGTTGCCGCTACGATTAAGAGGCTGGCGGAGAGCTGCCGCCAGTTTATGTCGCCCGAAAAAGACGATGCCCCTTGTTTCGCTAAATTGGCCTCTGTGCCCCCTATGACCAGCACATGGATCTGTCCGCTCCGTCTTATGATCTCGTTTACTACTGATCCTCTCCACCATCTGTTCCACAAAAGGCGACGCGGCAATCCTACGACGATGACGGTGATATTATGCTCTCTGGAGAAGGCGATGACCTCCTCGGCGATATTCTTGGCGCTCAGAACCTGGACCTTTGCACCCAGCTCCCTCGCCAGAGTCAAATTGCGCGCCAGTTGATCCCGAGCGGACTGTGTGGATGAGGTCTCTTGAGGAGATTCTACATAAACCGAGAACCACTCCGCATCCTGGTCTGCAGCTATGCGCTGCCCTATGCGAATCAGGCGCTCGGAAAGGGAACTGGCGTTGATGCAGACCAACAACCTAGATCCGGCTGGCCAGGGGCCCAGGATGCCATGCCTCTCCATGTAGGAGCGCATGTCCTCATCCACCATGCGGGCTGCATATCTCAGAGCCATCTCTCGCAGTCCCAGCAGGTTGCCTTTGCGGAAAAAGCGCTGCACGGCCTGCTCTGCCTGGACGGGCACATAAACCTTGCCATCCTTAAAGCGCTGTAGCAGATCCTCAGGAGTCAGGTCCACGACCTCGATCTCATCGGCCAGCTCTATTATCCTGTCCGGCAGAGTCTCTCGAACCCGCACGCCCGTGATCTGAAATACGATATCGTTGAGGCTCTCAACGTGCTGGATGTTCAGGGTTGTGTAGACGCTGATGCCCGCATCCAGCAGCTCTTCTACATCCTGGTAGCGCTTGGCATGACGCAGGCCTGGAGCATTGGTATGAGCCAGCTCATCCACCAGGGCAACAGCCGGACGGCGTGCCAGAATTGCGTCCAGATCCATCTCCATGGTCTCCAGGCCGCCCCGATCTAGACGGCGACGAGGTATGATCTCCAGTCCCTCCAACAGTATCTCGGTCTCGGCCCGTCCATGGGTTTCCACCAGTGCGACGACGACATCCACACAGTTCTTTTTTAGTTGCTGCGCCTCTTCCAGCATTTTATAGGTCTTGCCGACGCCTGCCGCCGCGCCCAGGAGGATCTTTAGGTGTCCAAGGCTACTGCTGGACACGCTCTCCTCAAGCTGAAGTCGCTGCAATAATTGATCCGGATCCGGACGGCAATCCTTCTCCATTGTCTAACCTTCTCTCGTCACCTCATCCAGGGCCAGGTTGAGCCTGAGCACGTTCACCTTCTCCGGGCCAATTATTCCTAACCGGGCAGGCTCTATATGTTGATAGACCAGAAGCTCGACCTCATGCTCGGGCAAGCCCCGAACCCCCGCAATCCTTGCCACCTGCATCAGTGCTCCCTGCATACTGATGTGCGGATCCAAGCCGCTGGCTGAAACGAGTACCAGCTCACCTGGCACCGGTATATTTGAGGAAAGGTTGTTTGTACGCCGTATATAATCGACTCTCTGGCGCACCTGTTCCATCAGTTTGGCGCTGGCGGGGCCATAATTGCTGGCTCCTGAGCCGTCGGCGGCATATCCTGCCGCTGAAGGCCGCCCCTGGAAGTAGCCAGGGCTGGAGAAATTTTGGCCGATTAGCTCTGAGCCCACGATTCTGCCGTCAACAACCAGCAGGCTTCCATCGGCCTTGGCAGGCATCGCAGTCTGAATTAAGCCAGTCATGAATAGAGGATAGGCTAGGCCGGTGAGCAGAGTGAAGGCCAGGAACAGAATCAATGCAGGCCTTAATTCTTTTGCAAATTCGAACATATTTCCTCACTCCAGATGCAGGAAAATGACCAGCATGTCGATCAGTTTTATGCCTATGAAAGGCACTGCCAATCCGCCCAGGCCGTAAATCAGCAAATTGCGCCGAAGCAGCTCAAGGGCGGTCGTAGGCGTATAGTGCACGCCCCGCAATGATAGCGGTATCAAGAGAGGGATGATAATGGCATTGAAGATAATCGCGGAAAGCATGGCACTGGTGGGCGTAGCCAGGTGCATAACGTTGAGCACACTCAGCATGGGATACTCGGCTGCAAAAACGGCGGGGATGATGGCAAAGTACTTGGAAACATCGTTGGCCACGCTGAAGGTCGTCAATGCCCCTCTGGTGATCAATATCTGTTTGCCTATCTCCACAATGTCCAGCAGCTTGGCCGGATTGGAGTCCAGGTCTACCATGTTGGCCGCCTCCCTGGCGGCCTGAGTTCCTGCATTCATGGCCACGGCCACATCGGCCTGGGCCAGAGCCGGGGCATCATTGGTGCCGTCTCCAATCATCGCCACCAGGTGCCCTTCCCTCTGATATTTTCGAATGGCCTCCAGCTTGGCTTCAGGACGGGCCTGGCCGATGAAGTCATCGATTCCAGCCTCGGCGGCGATGGCTGCCGCGGTCATGGGGTTGTCTCCCGTGATCATGACAGAGCGAATGCCGACTTTGCGCAAATTTATCAATCGATCTCGTATGCCGGTTTTCAGCACATCCTTGAGCCTAATGGCTCCCAAAATCCTGGAGCCTTCCGCCACAACCAATGGAGTTCCGCCTTCCCTGGCTATGCTCTCCACAGCAGCTCTGATGTCCTCCGGCATACTGCCGCCTCTTTGCTCTACATATTCCCCTATGGCATCATGAGCACCTTTTCTGATCTCCCGTTTGTCCCAGTCTATGCCGCTCATGCGGCTCTCGGCGCTGAAGGGGATGAATGAGGAGCCCTCAGGCGCCCGTATATCCCTGCCGCGAATGCCCAGAGTCTCCTTGCACAGATCCACTATGCTGCGGCCTTCTGGAGTCTCGTCCGCCAGTGAGGAGAACATCGCCGCCTGAGCAAGCTCCTCTTTCTTCACACCAACTGCTGGCAGGAACTGTGTGGCCATCCTGTTTCCCAGGGTGATGGTGCCGGTCTTGTCCATGAGCACCACATCCACATCGCCCGAGGCCTCCACTGCCCTGCCGCTCATGGCGATGACGTTATGAGAAAGCAGCCTGTCCATGCCGGCTATGCCGATGGCGGGCAGCAGGCCGCCGATGGTGGTGGGCATCAGGCAGACCAGCAGCGCCACCAGCACGGTAGCCGCGATAGAGAGGCCCATATAACCGGCAAAAGCCTGCAAGCTTACTACCACTACCAGGAAGAGACAGGTCAGGCCGATGAGCAGAATCTCCAGCGCCTTCTCGTTGGGGGTCTTCTGGCGCTTGGCGCTCTCCACCATTCCTATCATCTGATCTAAGAATGTCTCACCCGGATTGGCGGTGATCTTGATAGTGACCTTCCCAGAGAGGACCCGGGTTCCGCCGGTAACGCCGCTGAGGTTTCCTCCCGCTTCGCGCACCACGGGAGCCGACTCACCGGTAATGGCCGATTCATCCACCAGGGCCACTCCTTCAGAGATCTCTCCGTCGCCGGGGATAATGCCGCCATCCTCTACCAGGACAAGATCACCCTTGCGCAGATCCAGCGCCGATACATCCTCAATGCGGTCGCCGGGGATGATCCTGTGGGCCTTGGCCTCGCTGCGGGCAGAGCGCAGTGTCTCTGCCTGGGCCCGTCCTCTTCCTTCTGCCAGGGCCTCGGCAAAGTTGGCAAAGAGGATGGTAAACCACAGCCAGATGCTGATCTGCGCGTCGAATCCATAGGGTCTGCCCTGGATTATATCACCAGCAGATATCAGTGTCGTGAGCAGGGCACCTATCTCCACCGCCAGCATCACCGGATTTCTCCATAATGAGCGCGGGTCGAGCTTGGGGATGGAGTCCCTGACGGCCTGCGCCACCAGATCCGACTGCCAGAGTCCGGGCATGTTGATCTTCATTTTCATCACCTCAAAATGTCCTGCCAGTCGCCAGCAGCAGATGATCGAGTATCGGTCCCAGAACAAATACCGGGAAGAAGGTCAGAGCTCCTACGATTATGACCGTGCCCACCAGCATGATCACAAAGAGTGGACTGGCTACAGGCAGGGAGGCGGAGCTTGCAGGAACAATCCTCTTCTGAGCCAGAGAGCCGGCTAAGGCTAAAGCGGGCAGAATGGTGGCAAACCTTCCCACCAGCATTCCCAGGCGGAGTCGTACTGCGCGGGATCATCGCGGAAGACGGTGTTGGCATTCAGACCGGCAAAAGCTGAGCCGTTATTGCCGCAGGCTGAGGCAAAAGCATAGAGCAGCTCAGACAGGCCATGGGGCCCGGCATTGCTGAGGCTGGAAAGAGCCCAGGGAAGTGATACCGCAAGTCCTGCCAAAATCAGCAAGGTGACCGCTGGAGCCAGCAGGCCCACCACGGCCATGATCATCTCAAAGGGCTCCAGCTTCTTGCCGAAGAGCTCGGGAGTCCTTCCGATCATGAGCCCTGCCAGGAACATGGTCATAATGGCATAAAAGAGCATTCCGATCAGGCCTACCCCTAGGCCTCCGAAGATCACCTCGCCGATGGCCATGTTGAAGAGCAAAACCAGGCCCGTCAGGGGCATCAGGCTGTCATGCATGCTGTCTACTCCTCCGCAAGAGGTCACGGTAGTAGCCTCTGCGAAGAGCACGGATGGAACTATGCCAAAGCGCACCTCCTTTCCCTCCAGATTTTCGCCTCCCGCTACTCCCAGATTCTCTAGCAATGGATTTCCTTGGGTCTCTGCCCACAGGGCAATTGAGAGGCCCATCAGAAAGAGTACCAGCATCGAGGCGAAAATGGCCTTGCCCTGCGGCTCATTCTTGATCATCCAGCCGAAGGCTAAGGGAAGTGAGGCTGAAATGAGCAGCATGGCCAGGATCTGGAAAAAATCCGTCAGTAGAGTTGGATTTTCAAATGGATGAGCAGAGTTGGCATTGAAAAATCCGCCACCGTTGGTCCCCAGGAATTTGATTGCCACCTGTGAGGCCGTTGGGCCGAGGGCGATGGTCTGCTCACCGCCTTCAATCGTGTGCGCCTGGGCATAGGGACCTAAGCTTTGCACCACTCCTTGAGATGCTATCAAAAGGGCCCAGATGATGGCCAGCGGCAGCAGCAAATAGAGCAGAGACCTGGTCAGGTCCACCCAGAAGTTGCCGATGCTGACAGTATTTTTC